>CAKSOR010000038.1 GCA_934477985.1 uncultured Eubacteriales bacterium | reverse complement strand
GGCGGGGGCTCGATGCCCCCGCCGCCGCACCGCCGCGCGCCAGGCGCGCGGCGAAAGCAAAGGGACTGCCGCGAAAGCGGCAGTCCCGCGCCTCTGTAACGAAGCTGAGAAAACGCAGATTCACAATTTGTGCTTAACTTACCCTCAGGTCAAAGCGAATTCTTCTGCCCGAGCGCCTTCGCCGCGAGCTCGCAGTCTACCCTCAGCCGCTCGTACTCGCAGACAGTCCGCCCCGGAAGCCCGAGCGCGCAGAGATACCGTGCGTGACAGTCCCTGCACTGCGCGAACCTGTGCTCAAAGCCTTTGACCGGCGCGAAAACGCTTCCGTTCCCGCCCTTGAGCGACAACTTCGCCTCGCGACTGAGCTCGTCGACCGACGCGACAACCTCATTGTCCGCACCCGGAACACTCTTCACCGTCACTCCGGCGTCGCTATCCTCAACAAAAGCGCCGCCCTTGCCGTCAGCCTCAACCGCGTCAAACGCGACGTCAGCCGCGAAGAGCTTTCCCTCGTCCGAGAGCTTCCTGAACTCCGCGTAAACCGCCGAGATAGCGTCGCTGTCATACTTCGCGAGATCGTATCTCAGCGCAGACGGACAGTCCTTCGCCATCGGCAGCTCGAGATAGTCGAGCATCTTATATCCAAGCTCGTCGACCGCGTGAGTGTATCCGCTCTCGCTGTCGTAAATGAATCTGTGTACTCCGAATTTGAACTTATGTACCATTTCAATGTCCTCTCTGAGATCATGTCAGCGCGCGCGCCGTCTGCGCTTCCTCGGATCGCGCCGCTTCCTCCGCCTCGTCGGGATGAAGCTCCCTGAAAAAGCGGCGGCAAGGCACAGCCCATAGCAAAGCGCCGACATCAACGGGTCGCTTCCTCTGCCGATGATCAGCGACGCGAGCCATACGATCAGCACATACATCACTCCCGTGATGAGCCCGACCGCCGGGTCGCCGCTCTTTATCCCCGCAGTAACACCGCCCGCGAACGCGCCGATGAACAGCGTCCCAAGCGCGAACGCGCCGAGCGGCTTCATCGGGTCGTCCATTCCGAGCGCGACCGCCGTAAGTATCAGCGAGAGCAGAAGCGCACTCCCGACCGCGACCGCGAGCCCGGTCATGGCTGAAACAAAAAAGCTCCCCAGCCCTTCCTGGCTGTCCTTTGATCTGTTCTTCAAGTTATCCCTCCTGACATATTCCTTTGTCAGAATCTATGCGGGAGGGACGGGTTTTATGTCAGTTGGCATCCTCTGCCTTGACGTCGACGCTCTTGACCGCACTCTTGAGAATGCGGATCTTCGTGCCGTCGCGTCCGGTCTCGATCATGCAGGTCTCTTCCTTGATGCTGACGACCTTGCCGATGATTCCGCCGATCGTCGTGATCTCGTCGCCGACCTGAAGTCCGTTGCGCATGTCAGCCGCTTCCTTTTCCTGCTTCTTCTGCGGTCTGTACATGAAGAAGTAGAAGATAGCCACCATAGCGACTATCATGATTATCGTGGTGATACCCTGCAAACCGGTATTGCCGGCTGCCGTCGTGTCAGTTAAAAACATATTGTCTGCCTCCGAAAATATTGTTTCATTATATTATATCGCAATCGCGTAGGAATTTCAATAATAAATTGTAAATTATTCGCCGCGGATGAAGCCGATGTACTCCATGCAGTACTCGTCCTTACCCGAGACCGCCGTCGCCGCGAAAATCGCGCGTCTGAGATCCTCGTTCGCCGCGTCAGCTATCGCCGAGTCAAGTCCGTTCCAGATCGCAATCGAGACGAACGCCGCGTTGATGAACGAGCGCTTCGGAAGTCCGAACGAGACGTTCGAGAGTCCGCAGGTCGTCTTCGCGTTCGTGTTCTCCTTGATAAGTCTTATCGTGTCTAGCGAGGTCTTCGCGTTGGTGTCGAGCGTCGCCAGCGTCTCGCAGATCGCGTCGACATAGATGTTCTCCTCGTCGACTCCGGCTGCCTTCAGCTTATCTATAGCGACCTTCGCGCACTCAAGCCGTCCCTCGGCGGTCTCCGGAATTCCGTCGGCATTCATCGGGAGCACAATCACTCCGCAGCCGAGCTCTCCCGCGAGCGGCGCCAATTCGTCGATCCGCTCATCCGACGTCACCGAGTTGAGTATCAGCTCGCGTCCCGCGCAGAGCTTCGACGCCGCCTTGATTACCTCCGGGTCGGGTGAATCGAGCACGATTCCGCACTCGCTGTTGTCGAGCGCCAGCTTCACAACTCGCTCCATCACCGGAAGCTCTTCCGACTCGAACATCGCCGTGTTGATGTCGAGATACTTCGCGCCGGCGGCTTCCTGGGACTTTATCAGCGCGATGACCGCGTCGTCGCTCTCCTTCATCGCCTTGAGGGTGCTCGGAATCGAGCTGTTGAGTTTTTCACCTATAACTATCATTGGTATCTCTCCTTTTCTTTTCTATCTATTATACCACAAATAACCGCTGTTTGTCAATCACATTCCGACGAAAATCCGAGCTTCGCGGTAGCTTTTTTGTGTTAAAGCGTAAAAAAATGATTTTTTTTGAAAAACCCCTTGACAAATCGAAAGGACAGTGCTATAATATTTCTATATTCAAAGGCAATGACCGGGAACCCGTAAGGGATCGGTTTGATCGACGCCACAGAGAGCTGCCGGACGGTGAGAGGCGCGGAAAGTCGTGAAACCAGATTACATCCCGAGAGCCGCCGTGCGAACGGACACACGCCCATTTGCGTGTCATCCCATTAAGCGCCGCCGGACAGCGTCACCGTTAAAAGACGCCGAGTATATGACGCCCGCGCAAGTGTCAGGTACTTTCTGAGGCTTATTTTCGTGAGAAATAAGCGAACTGAGGTGGTAACACGATCCATTCGTCCTCTGTATCTTATTACAGAAGGTCGGTTTTTTATTGCCCTTCGGAAGGGAATCAATCATGATAGCAAAAATTCTTATGATCCTCATCTTCCTCGGCATGACGACCGCAATCGGTCTCTGGTGCCGCAAGAAAGCCGTCAGCGTGAACGGCTTCGTACTCGGAGGGCGCTCGGTCGGTCCGTGGCTGACCGCGTTCGCTTACGGAACTTCCTACTTCTCCGCCGTCATCTTCGTCGGCTACGCCGGACAGTTCGGCTGGAAGTTCGGAATCGCCTCGACCTGGATCGGCATCGGCAACGCGCTCATCGGCTCGCTGCTCGCGTGGGTCATCTTAGGTCGCCGCACCCGCGTTATGACTCATCACCTCGGCGCTAAGACAATGCCCGAGTTCTTCGAAAAGCGCTTCGGCTCAAAGTCGCTGAAGATCGCCGCGTCGATAATCACCTTCATCTTCCTCATCCCATACACCGCCTCGGTCTACAACGGACTCTCGAGACTCTTCGTCATGGCGTTCAACACCGAGACCTTCCACGTCGACTACACCTGGTGCGTCATCATCATGGCGGCGATAACCGGCGTATACGTCATCTTAGGCGGCTACACCGCGACCGCGATGAACGACTTCTTACAGGGAATCGTCATGCTGGTCGGCATAGTCGCGGTCATCGGAGCTGTGCTCTCGGGTCGCGGCGGATTCATGAACGCGCTTACCTCGCTCGCGGCTGTCCCGTCCGACACGGCGGGCGCTGAGGGAATGCTCGGCGCTTACAACTCCTTCTTCGGTCCTGATCCGAAGGGACTGCTCGGCGTCGTCATCCTGACCTCGCTCGGCACCTGGGGACTTCCTCAGATGGTGCAGAAATTCTACTCGATAAAGTCCGAGAACGACATCAAGAAGGGCGCTATAATCTCGACTCTCTTTGCCTTCGTCGTCGCGGGCGGAAGCTACTTCCTCGGCGGATTCGGACGTCTCTTCAGCGACCAGATCGAATACGGCGCTTCCGGCGCTCCGGTCTACGACTCGATAATCCCGAAGATGCTCGAGTCGCTGCCAGACATACTCATCGGAATTGTCATCGTCCTCGTCCTCTCGGCTTCGATGTCGACGCTGTCGTCGCTCGTGCTCACATCGAGCTCGACGCTGACGCTCGACCTCATCAAGGACAACATCGTCAAGAAGATGGACGAGAAGAAGCAGCTCATCATCATCCGCGTGCTCGTCGCGTTCTTCATCGTCATCTCGGCGGTCATCGCGATCTTCCAG
The DNA here is from genome assembly GCA_934477985.1 of uncultured Eubacteriales bacterium. Taxonomy (GTDB): domain Bacteria; phylum Bacillota; class Clostridia; order Oscillospirales; family CAG-272; genus Flemingiibacterium. The sequence goes on along the minus strand of CAKSOR010000038.1, from coordinate 8,073 downwards.
TACAGCTCGCCGAACGCCTTCATCGCTCAGCTGATGGGCATCTCGTGGGGCGCGCTCGCCGGAGCGTTCTTAGCTCCCTTCCTCTACGGTCTCTACATGAAGAGAGTCAGCCGCACGGCGGTCTGGACGAGCTTCATCGTCGGAGTCGGACTCACCGTCTCGAACATGTTCCTCAAATTCATCTCGTCGCCGATCAACGCGGGCGCTATCGCGATGGTGCTCGGACTCATCCTCGTTCCGATCGTCAGCCTCTTCACGAAGAAGCCCGACATTGACGTAGACGGCATCTTCACCTGCTACGACGAGAAGGTCACGGTCAGCGCAAAGACCTCGATAGAAGACTGATGATCACGATACGAAAAGCGGTCAGAGAGGATGTGAAGCGCCTCTCCGACATCCAGAAAAGCGCCTTCTTACCAATATTCATCCGCTACCACGACGTCGGCAACCCCTGCCTTTACGGCACGGAGGACATAACGAAGCGGCTCGACAGCCGCGAGTTCAGATACTACTGCATCTTAGAGGACGACAAAATCGTCGGCGGAATGTTCTACAAGTGCTCCGGCTCAACGCCCTTCGGCGAGCTCGGGCGCGGTGAATATCATCTCGGTCGGATTTACGTCGACCCCGACAGACAGGACCGCGGAATCGCCCGGCGCGCGATAATGCTCGGCGAACTCGAGTTCCCCGACGCGGTCGTCTTCACGTCGGAAGCACCCGAGGAACTGCGCCGGAACCGGTTCTGCTACTCAAACGCCGGCTTCGACGACACCGGAAAGCGCTTTGAGGTCTCGCCCGGGCTGGTGCTCGCGGCGTTCGAGAAGCGAATGAAGCGCCCGTCCGCGTAACATCATAAAAAAAGCTCACCAGTCTGTCAGACGCGGCAGACTGGTGTTTTTTTACCTGTTCTCAACGAGCTTTGAGACGATTTTTCCGTCCTTCCAAACCGCCGAGACGACCTTGTTCCCTCTCGCGACGAGTCCGCGGAACGAGCCGTTCCGGCAGCCCTCCGGAAGCGCCGGGAGAAGCTCGATCTCTCCGTTGTGGCTCTGCATCAGCGCCTCGACAATCGCCGCGGTAGCGCCGAAGTTTCCGTCAATCTGGAACGGCGGGTGCGAATCGAACAGATTGTCCCTCGTCGATGCCGTGAAGAGCTTCCGAAGCATCGCCGAGACGTTCTCCGGATCGCCCAGACGCGCGAAGAGCGCCGTCAGCCAGGCGCACGACCAGCCGGTGTGTCCGCCGCCGTTCGAGAGCCGCCGCTCAAGCGTCTTCCGGCACGCGTTCATGAGCTCTGGCGTGTCCCTGTTTATCGCGCAGTCTGGATAGAGCGCGAAAAGGTGCGACACATGCCGGTGTCCCGGCTCGGGCTCGTCGTAGTCCTCCTGCCACTCCATCAGCTGACCGTACCTGCCGATCTTCAGCGGCGGGAGCTTTCCCAGCGCCGTCCTTGCCTCATCAGCCTGTTCCGGGTCGAGCTCAAGCAGCTCCTCGGTCTTTATGTAGAACCGTAACAGTCCGCCGATAACCTCGACGTCCATCGTCGGCGAAAGGCAGAGATTAACCGATTTACCGTTGTAGAGATAGTGATTCTCGGGCGAGGTCGACGGTCCGGTCATCAGCACGCCGTCCTTCTCGAACATATAGTCGAGGAAGAATCTCGCCGAGTCGTGGATGAAGTCATACGCCGTGTTCTTTAAGAATCTCAGGTCGCCTGTGTAGAGATAGTGCTCCCACATCGAGTAGCAGAGCCAAGCTCCGCCCAGCTGCCAGAGTCCCCAGACGCCGTCAGCCGCCGCCGTGAAGCCATAGATATCCGACACATGATGCACGACAGTCCCGCGGCAGCGGTAGTTGACCCTGGCGGTCTCGCGTCCGCTCTCGAGGAGATAATCGTTCATGTAGTCGAACAGCGGCTTCGCGCACTCGCTGAGATTCGCGCTCTCGGCGAGCCAGTAGTTCATCTGGAGGTTGATGTTCGTGTGATAATCCGCGTTCCAGGGCGCTTTGGTGTAGCCGTTCCAGACTCCCTGGAGGTTCGCCGGGAGACTTCCGGGACGGCTCGACGAGACGAGCAGATAGCGTCCGAAGTCGAAATACAGCGCGATGAGACCCGGGTCGACCGCGTCCTCATTCTGTTTCAGCCGCTCGAGACGCGCGTTCACCGGCAGGAACGACAGATCGTCGCCGAAATCGAGCTCGGCGCGGTTCATCAGCGAGAAGAAGTCGTCGATCGCGCGCACTCTGAGCTTGTCGTAGCCGTATCCCGGGAACTCGGACGCTTCCCCGACTCCGATGACGATGAACAGATCGGTGAAGTTCGCGTCGGTCACAAAGAACCTGCGACCGTCGTTCGTCAGCTCACCGTCGCTCACGACCTTCATCGTCACATAGAATGGTTTTCCGCCGACCGTCGGATGAGCCTTCACCCGCATCACGTTTCCTTCGATGGTTATGGAATCCACCCCGAAATCGCCGGGTTCGAAGTCAGGGCGTACCTTCCTGTCATGCCAATCGTACTTCTTCTCGTGCCTTGAGTAGGTTATAGACGCCGAGTGCTTTCCGGTGAAGCGCTGGCAGATCACCCGGTCGGGGTACGACGCGAAGCTCTCGCGGCAGTACCCGACGCCGTCCGACTCAAATGTCACCCTCGAAATTCCGGTGTAGAGGTCGATCTCGCGCCTGTAGTCGGTGTACCCGCCTATCCCGGTGTCGATCAGTATGTCGCCCGCCGTCTCGTTCGACTTTATCTTCGGGAACTCGCCGAAGAGCTCGTTTGCCTGCTCGTCCGCCTTTGACGGGTCGGTGAGCAGGGTCTCGCGGAGCTTGTCGAGCTTGTCGCGGAAGGTCGGGTCGGAGGTGTCCATGCTGCCGCCAGCCCAGATCGCCTCGTGCGAGAGCTGTACACACTCCTTTCCGACGCCGCCGTAGATCATCGCGCCCATGAAGCCGTTTCCGATCGGTGAAGCGAGCTCCCACTCGTCGGCGGGAGAGTCAAGCCATAGTTTGTGGTCCATTTTCCGTGTTCTCCTTCATTGAAAATTCTATCTTTATGTTGTTCCGCTTTGAGATATAGATGAGCAAGCCGAGCGAAACAGCCGCTCCGACCAGCATCACAATGTACGCCACGCTGTCGCCGAGTCCCTCGATCAGCCCGCCGATCACCGAGAAGAGGTTGAACCCGAAGTGCACGAGCACGCAGGCGGTCAGCGACTGGTATTTTACTCTTGTATAACAGATGATGTACCCAAGCAGCGCCGCGTAGAGCATCTGTATCATGTTGCCGTGCACCACCCCGAATATCCAGGACGAGATCAGCATCGCCGCGAACATCGGCATGCCCTTTTTCAGCCGCGAGTAAATCAGCCCGCGGAAGGTTATCTCCTCAACAAGCGGCGCTGAAACCAGCGTGGTCAGCGCCGTTATCAGAAGGTCCGACTCGGCGAATACCCCGGTCGACGTCTGGTACGAATCAATCCAGCTCTCCGGAAAGGGTATCAGACTGAGGAACACCGAGATGAACATGTTGAGCGACAGACCAAAGATTATCAGCAGCGGCACCTGTGAGAGCGGTATTTTGGAAAATCCCATCTCGGCGAAGGGCTTCTTACCGCGTATCGTGAAGATCACGATGAAGGTTATCACCGCCAGAGCGCCCGAGACCAGCGTTATATGGAGCGACCATTTGTCGACAATTTCATAGACGCGGTCAGTTATCTCCTCCATCATCGCGGCGTAGTCGAGCTCCGAACCGTTGTACTGCCCCGAAATCATGAAGGTAGCGGCGATCGAGACCCAGTTGACGACGATGACCTGCCAGACGAAATATATCGCGAAATAGAGCAGCGCTTTTCCGCATGCCTTCAGAAAACCTTTTATTGACATATAGTACCCCTCCGGAGAAAATTATCATCTGCTGAATTATATCATATCGGCGCGAAAAAATAAACAGGCTTTTTGTAAACATGGGATAAAAATTTACAAATTCCGGTTTGATACGCGCGGGTTGTGTGATATAATTATTGTACCATAGTTCAAGGAGGACAGGATGCAGACAGAAATAAACACTCTCTTTTCCGAAATAATCGACCGCGGAATACTCAAAAAGGCGGTCTTTTCAAAATCCGACGACAAGTCGGTCGCAAAGCTCGTCGTAACGCCGTTTTCGAAGAAGGGCGTTACGATGCTCGCCGCCGAAAGCTTCAACGCCGACAACAAGGCGATACGCAAGAATCACGATCTCTCGCCAGAGCTTCTCATCGACGCGGTCGGAAAATTCAGACAGGCGAACATCTTCACGACCGCCGGAGACCTTGAGATAAGGCGCTCGAAATCCGACTCAGTACATATCGCCGGTAAGCTCTCAAAGGACGCCGAAAAAGCCGGGGTCGCCGACCACGACTCGAAAAAGCGCTATATAATCGGCGAAAACGACGCAAGGTTCCTTTGCGAGCTTGGACTCGCCGACGCGACCGGACGTATTCACGACAAATCGCAGTCGAAGTTCCGACAGATAAACCGTTTTCTGGAGATAATAAGGGGCGTCGAGGACAAGCTGCCGACCGACCGTCCGCCGGTCATCTACGACCTCTGCTGCGGGAAGAGCTACCTCACCTTCGCGGTCTACTACTACTTCACGGTGATAAAGAACCGTCCAGTGCGGATGTACGGCGTCGACCTCAAAGCCGATGTCATCGACTTCTGCAACAAAGCGGCGGCGCGCCAGAGCTTCACCGACCTTAGGTTCGTGCCCGGCAACATCAACGAGTACAACCCGCCCGAAAAGCCCGACATGGTGATCTCGCTCCACGCCTGCGACATCGCCACCGATATAGTGCTGTACAACTCGATCCGCTGGAACGCCGGGATGATTCTCTCGACTCCCTGCTGCCACCACGAGATGTCAAAGCAGCTGAACATAAAGGTCGAAAACGCGCCGCTCAGACGCGAATACGACTTCATTCTCTCAAGTCCGATGCTCCGGCAGAAGTTCTGCGACACGCTGACCGACGCCCTGCGGGTGAAGCGGCTCGCCTCGGTCGGCTATGACGTGACGACGCTCGAGCTTATTGACCCGGACGAGACGCCGAAAAACCTGATGATCCGCGCGGTCCTTGACCCGAGGAAGAGCGAGGAGGCAAAGGCAGCCGACCTCGCCGAGTACCGCAGGATAACCGAAGGACTCGGTGTGCATCCATTCCTCGACAAGCTGCTCACCGAAGCGCGGGACACTCATGAGAGCTGAAAAGCTCCTCGACCGGCTGACGATAATCGCCGCGTCGCTGGTCGGGGCGTATTACCTGATTTACCTCGTGCTCTGCCTTGCCGGGTTCGACTCAAGGCTGATGGCGATATTCGCGCTTTTCGTGATGGCGGTCGCGCTGCTGCCGATCGTCTTTCGGGAGAAAATCAAAAAGCGGCTTAAACGCGCGTTCAAGCCGACGCAGATTGTATTCACGTCGCTTTTGTGCGTCTATCTCGTGACGCTTGTCGGATTCTGGTGCTATATCGGCTTCGACTCGTCGAAGAGTGCCGACAGCTACTCGGTCGCGGCGTCAACGAGCGGCGACACCGGCGCGGACACGCTGATAGTCGTCTTCGGCTGCCGGACCTATGCCTACGGTCCGAGCAAGACGCTCGCGCTGCGGCTCGACGAGGCGAAGAAGCTGCTCGACGCACTGCCCGACTCGATATGTATAGTGAGCGGCGGTCAGGGCGGAAGCGAGCCGACGACCGAGTCCTCGGCGATGAAGAAATACCTCGTCGCAAAGGGCGTCGACCCCGGGCGGGTGATCGAGGAGGAGAACTCGCACTCGACGAGCGAGAACGTCCGGCTGACAAAGGCGCTGGTCGAGGAGCTCGGCATCGGAAGAAGCCGCGTTATCGGCGTCTCGACCGCCTTCCATCTGCCGCGGATCGAGTCGCTCGCGAAGCGGTACTGGCAGCCAATCGAGGTCTGCGCGTCGTCCTCGCCGAATTTCGCGCTCTACTACGTCAGCATGGTCAGGGAGTATCTTTCGTATATCAAGATGACATTCTTTGACACCTGGACGTTCAGGTTCTGAAAGCCTTTTTCCACTCCCTGTACGCGCGGTAGGTGCGGTAGAAGTGCGCGGTGTCGTAGAATCCGAGTATGTCGGAAATCTGCGCGACCGTGAAGCCGCCCGAGCTCATCAGTTCGTCGGCGCGCTCCATGCGCACGCGGTTGCGGTACTCGAGCGGTGAGAGTCCGCCGGAGCATTTTTTGAATATATTGCGGAAGCCGGTCGCCGAGAGACAGCAGTCGTGTGCGTATTTCGCGGTGTCGATAGGGCGCTCGGGGTGCCTTTCGATCTCGAGCATCACCGACCTCACCGCGCGCTCGTTCGCGGTCAGACCGTCGGTGTCGGCGTTCGACGAGAACTCGGAGAGCAGGCGGTAGATCTCCGCCTTGACCCTGAGCTTGTCGGCGCGGTTCTCGACGATCGACTCGAAGCGCCCCTGAAGCCGCTCGTCGCGCAGGACATAGAACGGGTCGGTCACGAGAATCTGCCCGTTTTCGTTTCGCATCGTGAAGTCGACGTAAATCCCCTCGGACGACATGTTCTTGTCGACCTCCGAGTAATAGACCGCGCCGGTCGGGATGAAGATAGCCTCTCCGGGCTCGAGAGTCAGGAGCAGCTCGTCGTCTATGTAATAGCCGCGTCTGCCGCTTATCATGTAGTAGAGAAGATCGCATCGGCGTCCGGCGTTCGATGAGAAGCGGCTCTCGACGCCGCCGTTCTTCCAGAGCGCCTTCGCGGCGGAAAAAAAGTTGAGTTCAACGTCGATCCTTGAGAGACCGGCGAAATCAATCTCGGTCATGTTCACACCTCGGTCATAAAAAATGTTGTATCGTACACTGATTTTGCTGTGAAATACATTGCGCGGCGGAGTGGAAAGTGGTACAATAGTGTTGCAAATAAAATTCCCGAAAGGAAGAAAAAACATGAATGATATTATCAGAGTAGGACTCATCGGCTGCGGCGGCATCGCCGGAAAGCATCTCTCGGAGCTGAACGCGGCGACCGGCTGCGTGATCTACGCGCTCTGCGACATCAACCCCGACCGCCTCAAAGCCGCCGGTGAGAAGTACAACGTCCCGGAGGAGCGGAGATTCAGTGATTTCCACGACCTCATAAGCCTCCCAGAGGTCGACGCGGTCGACATCTGCACGCCAAACCGCTGGCACGTCCCGATGGCAAAAGCCGCGGTCGAGGCAGGCAAGCCCTTCTGCTGCGAGAAGCCGCTCGGAATAAGCTACGACGAGACGGTTGAGCTCGAGAAAATGGCTGACGCCAAGGGCGTCAAGTCGATGGTCTGCTTCTCCTACCGCTTCATGCCCGCGGTCAGATACGCAAAGCACCTGGTCGACGAGGGCAAGATCGGCAATGTCATCACCTTCTACGCGCAGTATTTCAAGTCGAGCGCCTTCATGAAGGGCAGAAGACTCGACTGGCGGTTCGTCGGCAAGGACGCGCGCTACGGCGTCTCAGGCGACCTCGGAGTACATATTCTCGACCTCGCGTCCTTCCTGTCTGGCGACGTGACCTCGCTCGCGGCTGACCTCGGAATCGCGGTCAAAGAGCGCAAGCGCCTTGACAGCGAGGAGATCGCCCCTGTCGAAACCGACGACTACTGCCACTTTCTCGCGAAATTCGACAAGGGCGCGTCGGCGACCTTCTCGATAACCCGCGCGGCGTTCGGAAACACGAATCAGATCAGAGTCGAGGTCTACGGCGAGACCGGCGCGTTCAGATTCGACCTGAACCACAACGACCGGCTCGAGTACTACACCGGCGGAATCAAGGACGGTCACGAGATCGAGCACATGGAGACGGTTGAAGTGCCGAAGGAGTTCTACACGACTCAGATGCAGTGCTTCATCGACCTCCTGCACGGCAAGCCCGACCGCTACATCCCGACGCTCCACGACGGAGTCAAGCTTCAGCGCGTGCTCGACGCTATAATGGAGTCGGACGAGAAGAAAGCCTGGGTCAATATCGACGACGTGAAATAATTCCGCATTCGCCGGCAGGCTGCGCCCGCCGGGGT
>CAKSOR010000037.1 GCA_934477985.1 uncultured Eubacteriales bacterium | reverse complement strand
ATAGCATATCTTTATGAATAATGAAAGGAGTCTGAGCGTTTTTCGCGGTTATATTTTCCGGTATCTGAGTATTCTGGAGCTTCTCTTTTCCGGCATATTCACATGGAGCTTCGCGTCGTCGACAACAGTCACCTCACCCGAGTCGAGGTCGGTGAACTCATAGCTTCCATTTATCCCGAGCTTGTAAACAGCGTCTGTGCAGTTGGATTCCCCGCGCCTGAATATCATTATGATTCCGTCATCCATCTCAGGGCGGTCGTACATGAACGCGCACCACGCCGCGTGGGTCGCGCCGGGATTCTCGAGCGGGTAAAAGTCACAGGAAAAATACTCGCGTATCGACAGATACTCGTCCGAGATCTTCCTCGCCCACTCGAGATCGGCGTCTGTGGCTTTCATATACTCATAGCACCAGTAAGCACCGACCCACGCCGCCGCGTATGTGCTTCTCGCCGCGTAGGTGTCGAATATTCTCTTCGTGACTCCGCCGGAATACGGAACGAACCGCCCGATACCGAAGCTCTGCGCCTGCACGATGTCCGGGTCGGCGCGGAGATTGCAATAGTAGTCGGTGCGCCAGATCGGAACGCTTCTGCGGAGCGTTTCGATGTCAATCCGTCGCCCGCCGGACGCGCAGTTGTCGATGACAAGCGACGGAAATCTTTCACGGAGTCTGTCCCATAGTCTGTACATATTCGTGATGTACTTGATCTCGGTTATCCCTCGCCGCCCTGTCTCATCGTTAAACCGCCAGAAAGCCAGCGGGGAAATGTTGAAATCCTGACGGTAGCACGAGATACCAAGCTCTTCGATCATTCCGGCGAGAACCTCATAAATGCCATCGAGTGCTTCATCCTTTGACAGATTGAGCAGAACCGACCAACTGCATGACGGGTCGTCAATGAACCATTCCGGATGCTCCTTGAACAGTTTGGTCTCCCTGAGCGCCCGCTCCGGTTCAAACCAGACCAGCATCTTCATGCCGCACTCTTCAGCGAGCCTCCTCACGTCCTGAAGTCCTTCCGGATGGATGTTCCGGTTCACATACCAGTCGCCTGTGTATTTTGACCAGTCGCCTGTAAACGGGTCACCGCAGGTATTTTTCTTTGACGAACCGTACCATCCGGCGTCTATCCACAGGTGATCAAACCTGACGCCGTGTTCACGCAGGGCGTTTAGTTTCGTCTTCATGCTCTCGGTCGAAATACCGCCGAAGCACTCGAATGACATCGGCGGGATCGCTGGCACTTCTCCTTTGCCGAATGGTGAAAGCTCGTTCTTCACGAGTCTGCGGAACCTGTTATACGCATCCGTTCTGCCAAGGTCATACTCCATCATGAGCATTGATGTCGCACGGACTTTTTCACCGGGTCTCAGGTAGAAGTTCGCGTCCTCAATGCCTGTTTCGACTTTTATAAAATCATCCCCGCGGGTGAAGACAGCTTTCCACTGTCCGGTCCAGCCAATAGCGATCAGCACGCCTGTATTTCCATGATTTATCTCAAAGAACGGAAATGTCCCGCTGGCGGAGCGTCCTCCATGAGGAGTGCGCGTGAGCTTCTGATTTTTGAGGAGCGGATAGTCGAGGAATCTGAATTCGTTCTCGGCTATCTGAACATGGCTGTTATCGAGTATACCGGTTGCCGATGAGACGAGCGCGTAGCTCTCATCCGGAAACGCTCCCGGATGTTTCGGCGGATCTGGCGAGACCGGAACATCAACGGCACAGTCGCGTATCTCCGACAGAGTCAGACTGTCCTTGTAGCCGTCGTTCCCATAATAAACGACCCATGAAACGGCATTGTATGCGGGATAGTACTCAGGGTGAAGCTCAGCGTAAAATCCATCAGGAAGTTCACATCGCGTGATATCCCCGTCGGTCCTGATTACAGGTGAGCATTCCTTGAACGGCTTCCCTCCGTAATTGAAGTCAAAGCGTGGAGTTATCATAAAATTACCTCAGATAAAAAGAATAGCGAGTCCGCAGAGCGAAGCTATGAGCGCGATCCTCTGACGCCCATCCGGTCGTTCTCTGAAAATGACCGCCGCGATCAGCACAGAAAGCAGCGTCGAGCCGCCGTTCTGCGCCGGAAAGAGCAGTGCTGACGGCAGCTCTCCGGCAAGATAGAGATTCACGAGATTCGCGAACGCGAGTGTTCCGCCGGCAGTCAGCAGGCAGACGACCTTTTCGCGCGTCAGAGTATTTTCCGTGCTCTCGCGTGTTTTTTTGCCGCTTAACACAAACGGAAGGCAGACGGCGGACGCCGTGAGAAAGGCGGTGAGCAGAAACAGCTTCGGCGAATCGGCGCAGTCTGAACTCCGCTGCACCTTTTGCAGGACTCCGACGAGTCCCATGAAGAGAAATGCCGAGAAGCAGTAAGCAAGCCATCCGCGCTCCCGCTTTCTGCCATTCTTCTTGGTCGAAAAGCAGGAGGACAGGATTATTATCGCCGCGCCAACAACCTTGAAGACCGACAGCGGCTCGCGCCAGAATATCGCCCCGGCGAGCGCCGGAATTACCATCGACGCACTGACTAACACCACCGTGAACGACATCTCTCCGGTCGCGAGTGCCATCAGTTTGAAAACGCCGCTCATGGCTGTGACCCCGCCGAAGAGTACGCCGAGGAGAAAGCATCCTGTCGAATACCGCTCGCCGGAGAAAATCGCCGCCGCGCCGACTATGACGCTGATGACCGCGTAGATCGCCGCGTTTATCCGCATGGTATCGCGGAGAGCCGCGCCCGAGCTTCGCCCGAGAAGCTTCATTGCCGCGTTGTAGAGCCCGTTTGAGAGAATGGAGAGAAATAACAGGATATAGTCTGACACGTCAGCTCAGCTTTTCCATGACGTCAGCAAGCATAGTATCAATAGACGTCTTTATCGAGGCGGATACCGATTCGAAATCGGTTTTACCTTCGGTAACTGATGGTTCGTATTTCAGACGCACAGACGAGTAGAACGTGACGTCGCCGAGATCCATGGAGCGGTTTGCGCGTATAAGCTCAAGCATATCGATTGATTCTTCGTCACGAAGAACCTTCTGCGTCAGCATCTTGTTATAATAAGCCGGGAAGACATTTTTCGCCGTCTCACTGGCGAGAGCCTCCATTATTGCACTTGTGAATTCCGGGTCGGGGGCTGTGATCGGCACAACGTGGATATATCCGTCGATCACGCGCGAGTTGTAGTTTTCCTGCGATTCATCGTATTTCGGGAACGGAACCAGACCATAGTCGTCTTCCATGTCACGCAGATAATTGTATCTTCCAAGAGTCATGCAGAGGAAATACGCGTAGCCGTCCTTGAAGCGTTTCATCGCCTCTTGCCTGGGATTCGTGTTCGTCGTGTAGACATACACACTTTCTCCATCGGTGTTCATTTTCACGCATTTTGTCAGCGCGTCAACGAACCGCTCGTTGCCCGGCGCGTTGAAGACGAGTCCTTTGTCGGTGTTTATAACAGTACGCGCTCCCGACGAGACCCAGAAGGTTGGATACCACATATCGTAACATGTTATAAGTCCGAAGCGGTCTTCGTCATGTTTCATATCTCCGTCACCATTGAGATCCGCGGCTCCTGCGATGAGGTATTCGCCCATCTTATCGATAGTCCACTTCCCACTTTTCACGAGATTATATGGCATTTCGAGTCCGAGTTCCTCAGTTGTCTTCTTGTTGAAGACAATGGCGATAGCAGCTTCGAACATCTGGATACACTCGTCGCTGTACGCGAAGAGCTGCTTGCCGTTGATGCAGAGCTGGTTGTTGATATCCTGAGAATAATACGGCTTCGTTATGTCAAGATATGTGAGTGACTCCATGGGCATGAGCCATCCCTCAAGTCCGGCTGAGAAGGCATTACGATTTATACACGCAATGAGATCATACGACGGCTCATCCGCCATCGCGATATTTTTGAGGAGGGTATAGTTCTCGTTGTATAAGCCCTCGTCATAAACGAACTTCATGTTGAACCGCTGCTCAATATTTCGGTTGCGGTTGTAAATCGAGTCAAGCACTACGTCTCCGGTCGCTTCTTCCATGTCGAATATCGTGAGGTAGGAACCTTTGTCGTAAGTGATACTGCGGACACGAAGTTCTTTCCCGTTGAAATTAAGCTCCGGCAGATCATCGTCAAGCGGATTATCCACGACAGCTTCCGAGGTTGTGTTTTCCGATGTTTTGTCGACGCCGTTCGATGATCCGTTGCTATCACCGCATGACATCAGAACAGCGAACTGCGCTGCCGCTAAAAAGGCGGCGAGGTATCTTGCTTTCTTCATAACTGGTACATTCCTTTCTGTTAACTGTGTTTTCGGGTCTTTGATCCTACCATTGTTTTTGCAATGAGGGCGTTGCTTAGGGATAAGCTGAATAATTGGAGTTTTCACGCGAAAAAGGCTTGGATTTGTGGTCTTTTTCGCGTGAAAACAACCTTAAATCAGCGTTTCCTTAGGGATAAGCTAAATAAATGGAGTTTTCACGCGGAAAAGGCTTGGATTTATGGGCTTTTTTGCGTGAAAACAACCTTAAATCAGCGTTTCCTTAGTTATAAAGCGCGTCGTCAGATCCGTCAGCAGGATAGATAGGTATTCTATCGTTATGTCGGAATAGATCCGCAGGCCGTAAAGCAGTGCCGCGCATCCATGACAGATCTGAGTCTGCTCCATCCGACAGCTTTGTCAACTGCTGTCCGGCGTGCAGTGATCGCTCGCATACACAGTGCAGCGTCCGGCTGACGGTTGTATGTCAGAACATTCGGGAGCGTTCTTTTGCATAATCAGAATTCCTTTCGGGAAAATAGTTTTCGCGATGAGAAAGCTATGCAACCGGTTGCACTTACATTATATCACAACGTTCAGACTTTGTCAACCCCATTTTTACCGTGAAAACAGCTAAATTTTCTGTTTTGTTTTTGTGCACAATTTACGATTTTCCTTTTCCCTCTTGATTTTCTGAAAAATAAGTGGTAGAATAATTTTATAATAATTGGATGAAAGGATCGAACCACCTGCTGCTATGGCTGAAAAAATAACCATCTACACGATAGCTGAGGAGACCGGTCTGACCCCGACGACGGTCAGCCGCGCCTTCAGCCCATCCTCCCGCCTTGATCCGGAGAAGCGCCGTCTGGTTCTCGAAACCGCGGCGAGGTACGGCTTCACTCCGAACCGTATGGCGTCACGTCTCTCGATGCGTGAGATAAAGATCGGCATCATAATTTACGCCGGATATATGCCGTACTGCAAGCAGTTGATCGCCGGGATAGAGTCCGCAAAGCACCGCATGACCGACTACAAGATAAATTGTGATCTTCGTCTGCTCCCTCGCGATAGTGTAACGCGTGAAGAGTGCGTGTCAGTTCTGCGCGAGCTGGTCAACAGCGGCTGCGAAGGGATAATAACGAGCGGAATGTACGACTGGGCATACCCTGAGCTGAAAGAGGCAGTGGAGAAGGGCTGCCATATTGTCTTCATACACTACCCGCCGGAGCCGGGGATAAGCCTGTTCTCATCGATGCAGAACGCGCCGCTTGCCGGGCGGATCGCGATGGATTTCATGCGTTCCGCCGGGAAGAGATCGACGCTGCTGCTGACCGGCGATCAGACGATGACGCTGCACCGGCAGGTGATGAGCGGTTTTCTCGATCTTGCCGAGGAGTACGGCGTAAACGTGCCGGAGATACACGACATAAACTCGATGCATCCATCTGACCGCGAGGAGTGGCTGACAGACCTTCTCACACGGCTGCGCGGAGAGATTGACTCGGTGTATATAACAACCGGAGAATCGACAGAGTTCTGCCGTGCGGTCAGTCGGCTTTACGCGCCTGGTGAGATGACAGTCCTGACGTCGGACATTTACCCGGAGTTGCGGCAGTATATAGAGAGTGGTCTCGTCTCCGCGACGATTTTCCAGAACCAGGCAAAGCAGGCGGAGTGCGCATACGAGCTGCTCGCCGGGTATTTGATGAAGACGATCCCAAAACCAAATAACGTCGAGATAACACCGATCCTCGTGACGAGGAGTCTCCTGCCGTACTATTCTGTGGAGAATTGATAAGTGGGCTCTGTACAGGATAAGACGATCAAAAAAATACCCCCAAAATGGAGGTAAAGAAATGTCCGTACTTACCCTATTATGATTCCAAAAATCAATCCATCCATTTACAAACCATCGTGAACGTGGTATAATATAACAAAATGAAGGACAGCGAAGTGCTGATACTTAGCCGTCCTCCACCGTTTTATCCGCAGCTCGCGTCAAGGCCGCTCCTCAGCGTTGCCTTATTGGGCTGCTTACTAAGTCTTGACGCTGCTGTAGGAGTTATGCGTTTACACGGTTTATTTTTCGGAACCCTTGCGGCAGCGGGATACTTTAGTATCTGGAGCTGCTACGAGTCCTTGCACTTATGCGGTTGAACCGCCGTGTACAGGTCGGTACACACGGTGGTGTGAGAGGTCGGCTTTCTAATTTGGGAAGCCTCCTACTCGATTTATTTTACTTTCCCGAAAGGGTTTCCCACGATTTCGCGATGTTTTCCTTGACCTGATCCTTGCTTGCCGCGACAGTTGAAGCCAGATCACCATTGCCGGCGAGGAGTCTTTTTTCAATGGAGTTATGAAGTGAGTTTGTCCATCCATAGATTCTTCCGGTGTCAAAGTAGCGGCTGCTCTGAATGATCTCAAGCATTTCGATCGACTCGTCGTCGCGGAGTCCCTTCTGCGCGACCGTGACGTTGTAGTAGATCGGCAGAACGTCGCGGTAGGAGAGATAGGTCGCGGCGTCAAGAACCGCCGCCGTCTCCTCGGGCGTATTGTTCGTCATCGGCAAACAGAGGTAGATCGTCGCCGGGGAGCGCATACAGACGTAGTTTTCCTGCGACTCCTCGTACTTCGGGATCGGGAGGATTCCGAAATTGTCATTCATCTCGCGGAAGTTGTTCGAAGCCTTCAGCTCGGCGATGCAGAGAAGCGCGCGTCCGGCCGCGAATACCATCTCGTAGTGCTTTCCGATAGTCCGGTCGTTGAAGTCTCCGAATTCACCCTCGGTTGCCGTCAGAGACGCGATCTTCTGGCAGACCGAGTAAAAACGGTCATTCTCAACCGCGAGGTGGGGCATATTGTCCTTGTCGCGCTTCAGATATTCCTCGCCCGAGCCGAGAACCATCGCCGTCACGCCCGTGTGCCATGTGACGAGTCCGTATTCTGCCTTGCCGTCTTTCTCGAATGTGAAGTTATCCGCGCCGTTCAGGTCAGCACCGAGCTTCGCGTATTTCGCGAGTTCTTCAAGCGTCCACTTTCCGTCGCGGACAAGCTGGTATGGCGAAGCACCGCCGAGATCCTCGAGCATATCTTTATTGAAAAAAATTCCGATCGTTCCGCCGAAACCCATGAGCGAGAGGTCGGTTCCGGCTATGTAGAGCGCGGCGTCCTTTCCGACCGACGCTCCGGCGCGGATGCTCTGATCCCACCACTCCTTGTCGAAATCAAAATTCGAGAGCGAGTTTAAGTTGATGAACATTCCCTCAGAAATGAGCGGCGAGAGGTATTCTCCGCGCAGGAACCCGGCCTTGTAGACGTCGTCGCCTGACAAAATTGCCGTTTTCATCATGTCGATCGTCTTGGTGATGTCGTCCTCTGTGATCTCGAACTCGAAGTTGAATTTCTCTTCGAGCTTTGAGTTGCGCTCGTAAACCGCGTCGTCAAGGCTCTCTCCGGTCGCCTCGTCGAGATCGAGCGTCGTGTAAAAGCCCCATGTGGTCGACGAGTTGAGGATCGGGAGCTTCTCGCCGCCGAGATTTACTTTTGCGAAGGTGTATTCGGGTTCGGTCTTTGCTTCGGTCGTGGTTTCGCCGCCGGACGAGGTTTCAGGCGGGTTTTCCGACGTTTCGCCGCAGGACACCGCAGACGCGAGGATAAGGAGCGCGAGAATGAGTGATAACTTTTGTTTCATTGTATGCCGTCCTTCCAAAAAGAATTTTTCTTGTTTGTAAATTTTTTTCGGGGGTATAGAACCTTGTTGGCGAAAAGTTTTGCCAGGTTGTATCTGACGGCTATTGACAGACAGGCTGAAATATGGTGTAATCTCTGAAGTGAGGTGATTTTGTACGCTACGAAAAGGTGTTACAGGAATACGCGGACGGGATCAGATGCTCGGCGGTGTTTCATGAGCTTGACGAGGAATATGTCAGAAAGAGGCCGCCGGAGACAATAACAGGGCTTCGGAAGTTCAACTGCGTCATCGTTTTCGGATTAGTAGGGGAGTCACTGAATGGTTTCGATGAATTCCTCTAGCTTTGCCACACATTTATCCTTGCGTCCGGCAAGGTTTGAGGCAAAGGAATTCTCAGCTTTGCAGCTGTTCTGGAAGATCTGGTCGGGCCAGTTGAGTATATCAGAATAAGCATAGCCGAAATCAAGAGTCATTCCGCTTTTTATGATGTCATACATCCGCGCCGAATCCGAGTCGCGGGAGTATTTCTCCTTCAGCGCGGTTTCAAAATATGTCGGAGACACCGTGAGGTAATTTGAGCTTGAGAGTGCTTCCATCACCGCTCCGGCGGCGTCAGGATTATTGACCGTGACAGGCATGAGGAAGGAGTTGTGAGTCGTTCTCGCGGACGAGGTATAGGTTTCCTGCGTTTTGTCATATTTGGGATACGGAAGGATTCCGAAGTCGTCGGTCATGTCACGTAACTGCGACACCGAGTCGTCAAGCTCAGCTGTGATCATGAATATCTCGCCGGACACGAATTTTTTCGTCAGCAGATCATAGGTCGGATCGGAATCGCCGTTTGTGAAATCGCCGTAGTAGCTTCCGTCTGCCCTGAAAAAGAGATCGTACAATGCCGCACAGACATCCGCGTCGCGCTCCGAACCGTATGTGAATTTCCATTCGCCGTTTTCCTTGGTGAACATATGTGTTCCGGTCGACGCGATGAATCCCTTCGCGTGGTTGCGGTCATGCACGACGAATCCGAGTCGGTCGTCAAGCGTATACTTACCGTCGCCGTTGAGATCGCCCGAAACCGAAGACGTCAGCTCATATAGCTTATCAATCGTCCAGTCGCCCGAGTCGACCAGCGCGTAGAGATCTTCAACCTTGAATTGATCCGCCAGCCGCTGATTGAAGAAGAGGCAGAACGCCGATTTCAGATAACCGAGCGAAGCGTCTCCGGTCAGAAGCCAGAGCTTCCCGTTTATGCCGAGTGTGTCCCGGAGTCCTTCGAGATAATACGGCTTGTCAAGGTCGATGTATTTGTTCTCGGTAATGTCAATGAAAAGCTTTTCGGTGAGTAATGACGGAACGCTGTTTATAAGTATATCTGCCCAGTCGAATTCGTTGTCGCCGGCCATGATGCTTCCCTTGACAAATCCGGTGTATTCGCTTCGAACGGCTTTCAGATGGCCTTCGCGCTTTATCGTCACGATCTCTACGCCGAGCCGTTCCTCGACCGAGCGGAAGCTCCGATAAATTGAGTCGTTTACGACATCTCCGGTCTCTGAGTCGGCGCAGAACTCGTCCGCGACCTCCTCGCGATAGAGAAAGGTTACGGTCTCGCCGTCAAACCTGAGTCCGTCCGGAAGATCGTCCGGATAGACAGAGACATCGGTTTTATCGCTGGTTTCACCGCTTTCGGATCCGGTTGATATCATTTCGTTTCCGCCTTTTTTGCAGGCGGTGTGGAGCAAGACAAATGTAAGTGCGAGCAGTGTCGTGATTACGCGTTTCATTGCGGTTACTCCTTTTTAACTTTTTTGATTTTTTAGTCAGCCATTTGTGTGCTGTGGGATCTTTCCTATGAAATGGCTCTTGGGTTTTCCGCCGAGCGCGGGAATATCACGGTAGCTCTGTCCGATATTGAGTCCGTTTTCATCGAGTCTGCGCTGGAGCGATGCGACGTCGAGATCTCTCACGCGGACATCCTGTTCGATCGACATTGCCGCGGCGGTTCCGGCAGCCTCGCCCATTGAGATACAGCACATGACGAGTCGTGTTCCCGACTGTCCGGGAATATCCGCCGAGAGATTCCGTCCGGCGGCGAGTACGTTTTCGAGTCTTACCGGGACGAGACTGCGGTAGGGGATATCATAGAAAAATTCACTGTCGCCAACGAGTTCAGCCATATTGACTCTGGGAAGCCCGTCCTCCGGCGGCATACTGCTTCCCCATCCGGCGCGGTTCGCGATGTAGGCGTCGCGTCCGTCGGGCAGCTTTCCCTTGAACCATTTGAGGTTTCCGGCCGAGGTGAAGCCGTGAATGTCGAATCCGTGCTGACTTATCGCGATGACGTCGCTCTGACGGCGGGCGTAGGCGATATCCGATCCGGTGAAGACATACTCTCCGACGATTCTGCGGCTCTCGCGGACTCCGAGAAGCGATCCGGTGTAGCTCAGATATGCGTTTTCAAATCCGGGGACATTCTCACGGATGAATTTCGCGAGGATCGCGCACTGTTCGCGCCCCTCGACATACATTCTGGTGAGATCACGGTTGTCGGTCGGGCGGCAGTATCTGGAATGCGCAAGGCAGATGCTGACCTCATCCTTTCCGCACCCCTGCGGACGCGACGGAATATGCGTCATCCAGTTTATGTGATTGTCGATCTCATACGGCAGTCTTCCGTCCGATACAGCCTCCTTAATAAGTCCGATCCACTTCGGGTCATTTAACTTCAGATCACAGTCAGCATACTTTTCAAAGTCGACTCCGCCCATCACGAACTCAAGTGAACACCCCATCGAGATTCCGTCCTCAGGGCGTCCGGACATAGTTTCGCCGCCGCCGAAGAAGACGAGATCAGAATCTCCGGTCGAATCAATGAAGCGTTTCGCTAGTACTGCCTCCAGTCCCTGCTTTGTAAACAGCACGGCACCGCGGACAGAATTTCCTTCGACTATCGTGTCTATCACCGGAGTCACCAGCATGACCTCGACGCCGTAATCCTTCATCATCCGGTCAAAAACGAGCTTGTGCTTTTCAGGTTCGGAATTTCTTCCGCGCAGTCCGTCGATTTCCTTCAGGCGGCTGAAAAGCTCCGCGCCGATTCCCGAGACGAAGTCGAGCGGGATGTTCACGATTCCCATCGTGGCGAGTCCGCCCAGAGCCGAGGTGTTTTCGACGAGCAGGGTTTTCATTCCGGCCTTTGCCGAGGCGATCGCAGCTCCGCACCCGGCCATTCCGCCTCCGGCGACAAGGACGTCATATTCGCCGATTATCGGCAGAAGCCGGTCGCCGAAGTTCAGTTTTCCGTTTTCGATTTTGAGTTCAGTCATTTTTTATTTCCTCCAGTTTGACTTTTACTATCGCTTCGGGCTGACAGTTGTCATAGCAGCGTCCGCAGCCGATACATTTTTCCGGATCGATTTTTGCCGATACATTTTCGATGATTTCTATAGCGCGTACCGGACATGAGTAAAAACACTCAAGGCACAGCACACATCCGCCCCGGACTTTGTAGATTGTTTTCATATTGCGCCTCCTCCTTGTATAAGTATTATAGCATATCGGAAAATTCAAGTAAATGCAGTATAATATCAATTATTTATACAATACTCGCATAACTATTGACAAAGGCGCGTTTTTGCGGTAAAATGTATATATAAAATATTACGTGGAAAGGAGAAATGATTCCGGTATTATGATATATGATATTGTCCGGCTCGCGACGCTTGATATGGTGAGCGCGCGGGATATAGACGCGGCCATGATACGCCCGAATGTATATCTCATGTCGCATCCCGCCGGGACTCCCGGACGCAAGCAGAATGGATTCATGCTGGTCGAAGAGGGGGAATGCTTCTGCGAACCAGTGCTGAGCGTCGGGAATTCAGGCTTCACATTAGCTCCCGGAGACATCGCGTATTTTCCGCGCGGGGCGAATTATTCACTTGAGGCGACAAAGCATCCGTTAAGAATAAGCCGTGTCAGCTTCCGGCTTTTATGCGGAGACGATGAGGTATTGTTTTCGGAATCTCCGTTTCGTGTGCTGCCTGACGCCGGATTTTCGGTGCGTCAGATCTGTTCTGAGCTTTGCTCCGCTAATCTCGCGGGCGACAAGCTTGTTCTCGTCTCACTGCTCTTCAGACTGCTTCACGAGATTATTCAGCTTATAGTTCAGAGTTCGGGAAAGAACCGTGTCGACGCGGCGGTGAAGTATATAAGTTCGCATTTTTACGAGAATACGCCGATATTGTCGCTGGCGTCGTCGTGTTATCTCAGCGAGGCGCAGTTTTTCAGACAGTTCAGAAAGGCGATGGGAATGACTCCGGTCGCCTACCGCAATAAGCTCAGAATCGAGCAGGCAAAGAAGCTCCTCGCCGACAATGAACTGCCGATCGGTGGGATTTCCGGGCTGATTGGGTTTGAAAACATATATTATTTCGATCGT
>CAKSOR010000036.1 GCA_934477985.1 uncultured Eubacteriales bacterium | reverse complement strand
ACTCCTGTATGCGATATACACAGCATATTTTGTTTTGTAATTCTACTTTTTGTTTCCACCTAATTGGGTGTGACGTGCTTCATGCCCTGCGATTTAGCGCCGGCGTTATCGTTTCCGTAACCCTCAAGAAGGTTGATGACTCCCCAGATTCCAAGACCCGCGCCGAGAGCGATCACGAGCGTCTGAAGCGCGCCTACTGCCGAAGTGAAAAATGCCATGTGTAACTTTGCCGGACGGGATAACGATCACGTATCGCCGTCCGGTTCTCCTTAATTGATTATTTTTCGGCGTGATCATTTGTCTTCGGTGTCTTATTTATCTGATCCCGCTTATGCGGTGGTTGACTTGATTTCAAATACCGAAAACATCTCGTCCGGCTTTTCGGTCAGCTTTGTTGAAAGATATTCCTTGATGTCGAAGCGATTTTTTTCGCTGGCGTCTGAGGTGAATTTGTAATTCGGATGCTTAGTTATGTCGTATTTATCGGAGAGGAACGGGTGTACGCCGCGAAGCTGCAAGATACATTTTCCTCCGTCCAGCACCGAAAGCTCGTCTATCGACATGAGATCCTTGCCGAGCTTCTGATAGTTCATATTATACGTGTTCTCCTTGCCGCGGCTCTCGCCAGTGTTCAGAAGATCGATCGTCTCCTTCCCGAGCGACTGACTGAGTTCTTTCAGCGTCGTCTGCTCCGTTCCGCCGAGGAAGAGCCTTGAATCCATGTTGCCGACTATTGTGTCGGCGTTTTCCTTGTAAAGCGACTTCAACTGGCTCTGTGCCTGCAATATCAGACAGCAGGAGATTTCGCGGCTTCGTATTGTCGCGACGAGCTTTTCGAGATTCGGAATCTGACCGATATTCGCGGCTTCGTCGATCAGACACCTGACATGAACCGGGAGCCTGCCGCCGTACACATCGTCGGCTTTCTCGCAGAGGAGATTGAAGAGCTGCGTGTAGATCATCGAGATCAGAAAATTGAAGGTCGGGTCGGTGTCGCTCATTATCAGAAAAAGCGCGGACTTCCGGTAACGCTTGTCCTTCGGGTCATTCGGATTCATATAAATCTTGTCGCCGAGTGTGTCTAGCCCGAGTTCGTCGTACATCGTGATCTCGCGAAGCTCGGCGATGTCAAACGGCGCGAGCCGCGCGCCGCAGGAAACGAGTATGCTTTTCGCGGTTTTGCCCGCCGCGAGGCGGTATTTGACATACTGCCGCACTGCGAAATGCTCCGGGCTTGTCTGCGCTAGCTCGTCGAAAATCCGGTCGACCGGATTTTTGTAATTTTCGTCGTCCTCGCGCACTTCCATCGCGTTGATGAACTCAAGCAGCGCCGCGAAATTCTGCTCATCGGGCGGAGCTTCGTAGTGAAGGTAGCCGATCAGCGCGGTGTAGAGCAGAGACTCTGCCTTTTCCCAGAACGGATCGCCGCCTTTGCCGTCACCTTTCGTGTTCTGCATCAGGCAGGTCACAAGCTTCAGAATGTCCTTCTCGCTGTGAAGATAGGCGAGCGGGTTGTAGTGCATCGACTTCTTGAAGTTGATCGTGTTGAAGACCATGATTCTGTAGTTGCGGCGTTCAAGCAGCTTGCCGACCTCGCACGCGACCTGTCCCTTCGGGTCGGTTACCACATATGACGAATGACATTGCATGAGATTCGGCTTCAGAAAAAAGCGAGTCTTGCCCGAGCCTGAGCCGCCGATCACAAGCACATTCTTGTTTCTCGCGTTGCGCGGATCCTTGGGGCGGTTAGACATCATGAGACTTTCGGTTTTCGTGAGGATGATATTGTTCCTCGCGACCCGATCGACGAAGGGCGCGATGTCTTCCGGACCGCCCCAGCGCGCCGAGCCGTATTCCTGATTCTTCCGGAATTTCCTCGCGTTTCTGCCTTTTACGTATACGGCGAGTCTGATAACCGCCGCGATCAGCGTGCCGATTAAAAAGTCGTTCGGAATGACTCCCGAAAACGGCGACTCAAACGCCAGAGCGAAGCCCTGCTGAAGTCCTGTGAGCTTTCCCACGATGTCATCGCCCGGCGACAGTCTCACCGCCTGCGCGAGCTTCGCGCCGATAAGAGCGATGAAAAGGTAGGGAATATTCGGGATAATCAGCTTTTTCGGATTCTTTTTCACCGCGCGTCGATCTCCTTGTTTCTGACCTTCGGCATCTCGACCTCAGGCGAGCGGGATTTCAGATTCCGCAGCTTTTCGAGTACCGACGGCTTTTCCTTCTGACGGTCGGTCTTCGCGGTGAACTCCCTGAAAGCCGCGGTCAGCGCGTCGGCGTCGCGGGCTTTGAAGAAGACGATGTACTTCGGCGTCTCTCCGGTCACGTCCTTTTTGAGCGCGAAATCGACACCGTATTTCCGGGCGACTTTCTCGAAATCCTTGATGTTTTTCTGCGTGACCTCGACGCTTGTCACTCCCTGATTCTGTCCGACGAGTTCTTTAAGACTCTGCTTTCCACAGGGCTTGACATCAGTTACGCGCGATTCGCCGCTCATGTGCGCAAGGTATTCCGAGACTGCCGATTTCAGGACATTCAGCGTCATTTTCGTCGTGTTGACAACGAGCGCGACTGTCCGGTTCTCAACCTCTTCCTGCAATGAAATCACTCCTTTCCGTAGAGATCGTGCCTGACAAGCGACGAATAGTAGTTTCCGATCGTCGTCGGCGCGTTGTAGAGCGTGGTCAGCAGATACTGCTTTATGTTGCGTATCCTGGTCGTGTTCTCACTCAGGCAGTCGAGGACGAACCTTATGTGGTCGGCGTCGAGCTTCATGAACCTCGACCGCACTACCTCGGCGGGAAGGTCAGCTCCGGCGACTCTGACGTGATTTTTCGACGTGCTGACCGTCTCAACGATCAGTTCGAGTATCTCGTCGATCCGGTCGCGCGCGTCGGGTTTCTCGGCGACGAGAATGTCGTAGCCGATGTTCTCCTTCACGATTTCGCGATAGGCTTCTGTCTCGTCTGCGCCGCTTCGCTTCGTTACGACGGAAGGAATAGAATGAGTCTTTGATAGATAAGTATTTTTTGAGTCTTTATTTATTTGCGCGGGAATTTCCGGATTCTGTTCTTCCATATCCGGATTTTCCGTATACGGCGTCGGCGGCTTCTCGTAGATCGTGTACTCGGTGTCGGTTATCCTGCCGTTCTTGTCGCGCAGCTTCCGGCGGACGAGATAGCCGCGTTCCTCAAGCTCCTTGAGCTGCGCCGTGATCGCGTCGACCCCATCCTTGCAGATCGCGGCGAGTCCGCGCGTTGTGTAGTCCCACGTGTCGGGAAGCGAGAGCATCGTTGAGAGAAGCCCGCGCGCTTTGTTCGAAAGCCCCGGATCGCGCAGATGATAGTTCGACATAGTCGTGAAGTTCCGGTTCTTTTCAATCCTGCATACTGCCATGATTTTTCTCCTTGCCGGCATAGATAAAGCCGGACATTCCTGCCCGGCTTTGATGGTTATCTTTCGTGATCCCTCTGACGCTTTTTCGCCCAGATGTCAAGTAATCTGTAAATTGTGTCCGCGATTGTTTTCGGGGACGCTGAACCCGGAAAGTACTTTTCAAGACGATCGAGCGGCAGAGTCAGCGTCACATTGTCCGGCTTTTTGCGCTCCGACATTATCGCGAGAATTGAGTCGTCGGTGAGTTCGCCCGACTGCGACAGCTTTTTCAGCCGCTGTGCCTGAGAGAGCGAGGGGGTAGCCTGCTCTGAGTCGATTGTGTCGAGGAGCTTCTTCTGCTCGTCGGGTCTGAGATAGGAAATCTCTACCGCCGGAGTGAACGCCATCTTCTTTTCGTCGACCATCTGCTGTAGCTCGGGCTGGAGTTCGGTGAGGCGAACGTAGCGTTGAATTTGCGCCCGACTTTCTCCAGCTGCTTCAGCTACTTTCTGATCTGATCTTAACTTCGTCTCAACTTGAGACGAAGTCAAATCTGTCCTCGCACCTTGCCTTTTCAGTGCGTCTAATTTCATCTTGTACGCCGCGGCACGCTCGCTCGGCAGGATATTCTCACGCTGTAAATTCGAATCGACCATGAAAATTATCGCGGCGTCATCGTCAAGCTCGCGGACAATCGCCGGAATCGTCTCCCGCCCGGCAAGCTCGCAGGCGTGCTTCCGGCGGTGTCCCGAGAGAATCTCGTACCCGCCGTCCTTCGCCGGGCGGACAATCGCGGGCTGTAACACGCCGCAGGTCTTTACACTCTCAACCATTTCCTTCATCTCCTCGTCATCCCTGACTTTGAACGGATGTCCGTCAAAAGCATTGAGCTTTGATAACGGAATCTCCCTGATCTGATAGTCTTCATTTTTATAATTTTCCATTTCACCTCGTGCCGCCATGTTGGCATCAACATCAAAAAATGAGAGCATTCTTTGTAAAAATGCTCTCGTGTGGCGGTATGTATATGCTTTTTATTGTTCAGTGTTTTGGGAGAAATCAGATTCGATACGCGGTGGAACATCCTCCTCACTTGCCGCCTCCATCTTGAACTGTTCGAGTGCTGCCTTTGCCTCAGGGACTACGATCTTGTTGTTCGACATGATTTTTTCTCCTTTGTTCTCAGGTATCTATGATTATCGACCCTGACCACCGTACTCTGCCGGACGTGCTCGTCTGACTGACGATAGCCCTGATCTGTTTCCTTGAGTCAGACGCTTCCGTCCGGCTCTGGTAGTATTATTGACGATGCAGGAGAAAATATGACTGCCAAAATATGACGTTGATTATGTATTTGCTTCACGGTCGCTATTCAAAATGCAAGCGCACGCGAATATCCCGATCCGGAAACCGTGGGTTGAAATTATAAGTTTACGCGGTTCAGGACTATTCAGACATTGATAACGATATGATTTCCATCTTGTCGCAAAATAACCCTCCGAGTTCGATTCAAAGCTTTTTGGGCACAGATATTTTCAAAATGAACGACAACGATAAAAACAATCGATTCGTTCATTTATTGTATAGGGAGCTGAATAATTGGAGTTTTTACGCGAAAAAGGCTTGAATTTATGGGTTTTTTCGCGTGAAAACAACCTTAAATCAGCGTTTCCATAGAAACCTCATCTTATTCCGTGCCGTCGCCGTTCATACGGTAGCCGACACCGAGTTCATTCGAGATGCACCAGACCTCGCCAGGCTTGACGCCGAACTTTCTGCGTATGTTCGCCATGTTGACCTGGAGCTTCTTGATGCTTCCCTCGTCTGAATATCCCCAGACCTCCATTATGATCGCGGAATAGGTCATCATCTTTCCGCAGTGCTCGGAAAGGAACGCCACGATATTGTATTCGGTCTGGGAGAGATTGACCTCCCTCTCATCTATGAACACCTGTCTCGCGTTATAGTCGATCAGGATATTCCGCGTCCGGAATTTGCCGTCCGGGAACCTTCCGCTCTCGGCGCGGTGCTGATAGTTGCGGAGCACCATCCGGATGCGCGCGAGCAGCTCCGCCGAGCTGAACGGCTTAGTCACGTAGTCGTTCGCTCCGGCGTCAAGCGCCAGGATCTTGTCACGGTCGCTGTTGCGCGCCGACAGCACGATAATCGGAGAGAGAGAGTTTTTCCGGACAAATTCGAGAAAGCGCATTCCGTCCATGTCCGGAAGACCGAGATCAAGTATGGTCACGTCCGGATTATGCGAGGTGAACATGCTTATCGCGAACTTGCAGGTCTCCGCGGGAATCACCTGATACCCCGCGGTCTCGAGCATCGCCGACATGACCGACCTGAGACTCTCATCGTCCTCCACCAGCAGCATTTTGTATTTGTTATTGCTTGTCATCTGTATTTTTCTCCTTTTTCAGGGTGAAGCGGAAAAGCGCGCCGCTGCCATTGCGGTTTTCAGCCGTGATCGTTCCGCCATGCGCTTTGATGATTGTGGCGCACACCGACAGTCCGATTCCGGCGTAGCGTTTCGGTCCCGCCATGTCGCGCTGTTCCGCGCTGCCGCCCGAAAAGAGGGTTTTCAGCCTGCTTTCCTCTATTCCGCGGCCGTTGTCCTCGACCTCAAATACCACATTATCCGCCTTGGTGAAGACTCTGAGCGACAGCTTCGTCATCCCATCCGCGTGGCAGACGGCATTCTCCAAAAGATTCAGGATGACCTGCTCGATGAGTATCGAGTCGACCGCCACGACCACTATCTCAGGCGGCATTGTCACGTCGACATCCTGCCCGGGATAGCGCTGGCGGAATTTCGTAATCGACGAATCTATAAGCTCGTCAAGTATCGTCGGAGTCTTGTTTATCTTCATTGTCTCGTTGTCGATCCTGGTGACTGACAGAAGGTTCTCAACCATGCGGATGAGCCATTCCGAATCTGTCTGAATATTTGTAAGGATCGTCTCCTTCCGCTCTTCCGACAGAGTCTCCTTTCCGTCGCGC
This sequence comes from uncultured Eubacteriales bacterium, assembly GCA_934477985.1. GTDB lineage: Bacteria > Bacillota > Clostridia > Oscillospirales > CAG-272 > Flemingiibacterium. The sequence continues at coordinate 6,097 of CAKSOR010000036.1, read as the reverse complement.
AAAAGCGAGCTTGCGCTGTAGATCGACGTCAGCGGCGTGCGCAGGTCGTGTGAGACGGCGCGGAGCAGATTGGCGCGCGTCTTCTCGCGTTCGCCTTCCGCCTTTGTCTCCTCATAGGTCTTGACCTTTGTCGTCATCATTCCGGTGAATACCGCGATGCACAGCATGATGCCGGCTGAAATAGCATTGCCGGGAGTTATGAAATCGAACCCCAGGAACGGATATGTGAATATGAAATTTATCACAACCGGACTTACAAACGCGGACAGAATCCCCCATATGTATCCTTCTGTGTGGAGCGAGATGATGAAAACAGCGAAAACAAAGATCGTCGATATGTGCTCATCGACGTCAATCCACTGAAGCACAACGCCTATCGCGCACGCGGCTGACAAAGAGACCAGCGATATGAGCAGATTTTTCAGGATTTTTTTTAATATAGTCATTTCTGTGTTCTCCTTCTGTCGATAAATATTATAGCATATATCCGGCAAAAAAGCGGCAAAGAACTTATACCGCGCACATTTTTTCGCGGTATTTTACATTGCGTCGACATTTTATTCATATGGCGGTGATTTTTATTGCCGCAGCTGTCTGTCATATATTATAACATATTTTTCCCGATTTGTCCACTCCCGTCTGTATTTTCTGAGCACGGACTCACCACAGAACGCCCGGAGCGCGGAACAGCCCCGCCGTATTAACCGGCGGGGCTGTTCCGGAATTATTTCCGATCTTTTTGTCTCAATGTCTCAGGTTCGGTCTCATTCCCAGAAATACCTGTCGATAAGCTCGCGCACCCGCCTTGAGATTTCCTCGGACTCTCTGCTTTCAGCGGCTTTTATATGCGGCGAGCGCTCCATGAAATACTCCTGCGAGTCGAGCGGCTGATCGCCGCGCTTGCGCTCATAAGAGCCGTCCGGAAGCATCGTGCCCGCCTTCACGTTGTCGCTTTGCTGCGCGAGCATCCATTCAAGCTGCGCGCGTATGTGTGCGTCGCGCACCGGGCAAGCTATCTCGACCCGGCGGTTGAGGTTACGCGTCATAAGATCGGCTGACGAGATATAATATCCGGCGCCGGCGCCCTTTCCGAACTGGTAAACGCGTCCGTGCTCCAGAAAGCGCCCGACGATGCTCGTCACATGGATGTTCTCGGTATATCCCGGAATTCCCGGCAGAATACAGCAGATTCCGCGAATTATAAGCTCGACTCTGACTCCCGCGCGCGACGCCTCAACCAGCTTGTCGATGACCTCGCGCTCGGTGACGGCGTTAGCTTTTATCCGGACGTAGCCGCCTTCCCCAAGCCTTATCTGGCGGTCGATGTTCTGAAGCAGCATCGACTTTATCCCGAACGGCGAGACGCGAAGCTCAGAATACTCGCCGTCGAGCCTGCCGGTCAGCATGTTACGGAAGAACGCCGCGGCGTCCTCGCCGATCGCGCGGTCGGCGGTCATCAGACTGAGGTCGGTGTACATCGCGTTGGTTTTCTCGTTGTAGTTTCCCGTGCCGATCTGAGTGACGCAGCTCGTCCGGTCGCGGTCGCGCAGAGTTATCAGGCAGATCTTGCTGTGGCACTTGAAGCCCTCCATGCCGTAGATGACCTGACAGCCAGATTCCTCGAGCATCGTCGACCAGGCGAGATTGTTCTCCTCGTCGAATCTCGCGCGCAGCTCCATCAGGACAAGCACTTCCTTGCCGTTTCTCGCCGCCTGGCAGAGCGTCTGCGCGATCTTTGACGACGACGCCAGACGGTAAATTGCTATCTTTATCGAGACGACCCGCGGGTCCTGCGCCGCCTCGCTGAGAAGCCGCAGAAAGGGCTCGACCGAATCGTATGGGTAGAAGAGCATCCTGTCCTTCTTTCGAATCTGCGGTATCAGCGGCTGATCAGCCAGTAAGTCCTCGGCAAAACGCCCGCTGTACGGCGGATAGGTGAGCTTTTTCGAAAGCTCAGGCGGGATCGCGTCTATCAGCTTTGAAACGTAGCCCATATTGAGCGGGCAGGTGTCGACGAAGACCTGCTTCGTCTCGACCTTGACTATGTCCGACAACTTCTCCCTGAACTCCGGCGTGAGCTTTCGGCTGAGCTCGAGCCGGACGACCGACAGCTGGTCGCGCTGCTTGAGCAGCTTTTTCATCTGGCGGCGGAGGTCTTCCTCGCTGTCCTCGAATTTTTCCTCGTCGAAGCTGATGTCGGCGTTGCGCGTGACGGCGAAGACACAGCTCTCCTTCACGGTGTACGAGCAGAAAAGCTCCGGCAGACGGTGCAGGAGAATGTTCTCTGACCTCACAAAGCGCTTTCTGTCCTCGAGTGACACAAACGGCGGAATTCCGGACGGTACGGGCACGATGCCTATCGACCTGTGCCCCTTCTTGTTCTCGAGCATAGCCGCGGCGTAGAGGCGTTTATTGACAAAGTGCGTCGCCGGGTGGTTCGGCGCGATGATCATCGGCGTCAGGAGCGGCAGCATGTCGAATCGGAAAAAATGCCCGACAAAGCTCCTGTCGCGGTCCGAGAGCTCACCGTGCGGCACGTCGCGCACTCCCTCGCGCGAGAGAGCGTCCATTACATCATTATATACATGCTTTTTCATCCTGAGCAGCTCCGGGATCGCGCGGTAGATCGCCTTCAACTGCTTTTTCGCGGTCATGCCGGTCTTGTTGTCGATGTCATCCGGGCTCATCCGTTCGATGTCGAAAAGACTTCCGACACGCACCATGAAGAACTCATCGAGATTGCTCGAGAAGATCGAGACGAATCTCAGCCGCTCAAGCTCCGGGACAGAACTGTCCTTCGCCTCCTCGAGAACGCGCCGGTCAAAGCGCAGCCAGCTCAGTTCGCGGTTTTGTGTGAAGAGGTATCGCTCATCAGTATTCGTTTGCATAAGTAGCCCTCTCTCACGCCGTAGCCGCTGACAACCAACTGCTCGGCATGGAAAATGTGGAAAACGTGGCGGTGAATCATAAGTCCCGGCACTATCGTGTGGACGCGGTCAGCCTCGAGCCGCAGGATGAGATCGCTCGCTTCCTTAGTGCCTCCGCACAGGAAATCGCAGAGTCCGTCAAGCTGCCCGGAAGTCATGCTGCGGCAGTCGCCGGATATTCCGTAATAATGCCGCGCGAGGTTCATGGCGGCGCGGGCTGTTCCGCCGACGCCGATCACCAGCGGGCGCGAACCGAGCCGCTCATCTCTGCCGCCGATGTTCTTCTTTATCTCGCCGTGAAGCCTTTTCAGCGAGCCCTCGCCGGGGAGAATCTTCTTCACGCAGCGGCGGTAGAGACTGAGTGAGCCTATCGGAAAGCTCGTCAGCTCCTCCGGTTTCCGGTCGTCGAAGGTGACGACCTCGGTGCTCGCGCCGCCGACGTCGATGAACGCGCCGCCCGATATATGCAGCTCGAGCATAGCGCCGGTGTAGCCGAGGAGCGCCTCTTCCTCGCCGCTTATGACCTCAATCGTGAATCCGGTCGCCGCCTCGATTACCGAGAGCGCCTGCCTTGTGTTCGAGATGTTGCGCAGCGACGCGGTCGCGAAGACCCTGACATTTTCGATCCCGAGAGTGTTCAGTATCCCGCGGAACTTCATAAGCCCGGCGCAGGCGCATTCGATTCCCTCGGCGCTGAGCGCGCCGTTCTCAACGTATCCGGCGAGTCCAGCCATGACCTTCTCGCGGAAAAGCACTCTGAAATTCTGACCATCGGTCTCGTAGAGCGTGAGTCTTATCGAGTTTGAGCCGATGTCTATTATCCCCTGTTTCATTCTCAGTCATCCTCCCCTGTCGGATTATACACAGCTTCATAAAGCATGTTGATTACCTCTTTCGTTTATCTTTAATATTATACCCTATAAATGTAAATTCTGAATCAGCTTTGCGGAAAATCCGCGAAAATTTTTCGACGACACGCTTATTCCCCGCCCATGAAGAACTCCGCGCCCTTTTCCTTGAACAACAGCGCTGACACCCCGAGCAGAGTTTCGGCGTGCGTGCCCTCGTCGAGACACAGACCGAAGTCATCCTGAATTTTCCGGACGCGGTAGAGTATCGTGTTGCGGTGCGTGAAGAGCCTGTCGGCGGTTCTCGCGAGCGAGCGGTCGCAGCAGAGATACCAGTAAAGCGTCTCGAGAAACTGAGTTCCCTTGTCCTTATCGTGCTTTTCGAGCCTGCGCAGCTCAGGCGGTATGAGATCGCCGCGATCGCCGGGCTTCTTTAAGAGCAGCGGGAACCTCATCTCCTCGACGCGGCGGACGTTCCCGCCGGTGAAACGGTCGTCGAGCATCAGCTCAAGCGCCTCGCGCGCGGTTCTGTAGAGTATCGGCAGCCGCATGATGTCGTCGATCGGTTCTGAGATGATGACCTTCAGCCCGAACTCCTCAGCGAGCGAGCCGAATATCGCCGTCTCACGCTCACTCTTCAGAAACAGAAAAACGCTGCTCTGATAGAGGAACGGGTGCGAGTCGGGGAAACGGGAGTTCAGCTCGTCGCGCAGGTGCGCCCTGCCGGGGTGATTTCCGCCGATAAGCTCGATGAGCGCGAAGGCGGATGGCTTCAGATCGGCGAGATAGGTGTTCGCGGTCTGGAGGCGGTAATAAGCCGCCGAGGTGAATCCGCCGTCAAGAAGGCGCATCAGGATGTCCTCAGCCGTCTCGAACGGCTTGTCCTGGCGGCTCGCCTCGACGAACAGCTGCTTCGCGAGGATAGCCTCAACGAGCTTCCAGGTCGCGTCAGGTATCTTTTCAAGCTCACCATTGACGTCCACGCAGATAAGGTAGCCGAGTCTGACTCCCGCGCTGACAAGCGGACTGAAGCGGCGGCGGTAGGGGCTCTCGCCGAACGAGATATAGTCGGAGTTTCCGGCGACTAGCGCTGGACTTTCCACTATGAGCGCCCCGGCTTCACAGGTTATGACGCCCTGGCGCACCGCGTCGCAGAACAGCTTGTCGGAAAAGCCGAGCGGCAGATAGTGCGCGCTGACATGGTAAGTGTCGTCGATGACGATAATCGGGCAGTCAAGCAGCGTCCCGGCATCGGCGGCGAGCTTTTTAAGGTCGTCGATCGCAAGGAACTCTGAAAGAAGCGCGCCAACCTCGCGGTTTTCTGATGATTCCATGATTCCCTCCGTGATTTGTGCTGACAGCACATTATTTCTTTTTTTATTGTACCACAGGCGTCTTGTTTTTTATAGGGAAAAGAGGTAAAATATATATGTAAAAAAGATTAAGAGCAAAGAGCTCAGGAGGATGATCAAAGCAGAGTAAGGCAAAGGCGTGAGGAACGCGGATAAGAAAAAAAGCGCTGTAGGCGCACAAAAAAATATCGCAAAGCCACTCGCGGCAAATGATTCCGCGGGACTTAATTATAGATACAAAGTGGAGGAATTCATTATGTTACCCAGCATTTTCGGTGAAAATATGTTCGATGATCTTTTCGAGGACAACTTCTTCGGAGCGCACAATCCGCTCTACGGAAAGAACGCGAAGAACCTGATGAAGACCGACATCAACGAGAAAGACGGCAATTATGAGCTGGCGGTCGATCTGCCCGGCTTCAAGAAGGACGAGATTAACCTCGACATCAAGGATGGTTATCTGACCATCACCGCCCAGAAGGGTCTCGACAAGGACGAGGAAGACAAGAAGGGACACGTCATCCGCAGGGAGCGTTACGCGGGAGTCTGCCAGCGCAGCTTCTTCGTGGGCGATGTAAAGCCCGAGAACGTCAAGGCTAAGTACGAGTCGGGCGTCTTGACGATCAACGTACCGAAGGAGGAGCCGAAGAAGCTCGCCTCGGGAAGCTCAATCGCGATCGAATAACCCGGTCGGAGACAAATCCGACTGACTGACGGGTCGCCCCCGCCGTCCGGAAACGGACGGCGGGGGCGTTTTTTTTATCTTTTTCACTTCACATCGAAAATTTCCTTTACCCTGAAAAGATTGTATTTACTCAGTGTCAGATCTTTCCTGACCCCGCCGCCGTCAAGGAAAAGCACTCGCTCGCAGGTGCGGCAGACAAATTCATAGTCGTGCGTCACGATGAAAATTATCTTTCCCATCCCGGAAAGGTTCCTTACAAGTGCCGAGAGCCGCACCATGCTGTCA
>CAKSOR010000035.1 GCA_934477985.1 uncultured Eubacteriales bacterium | reverse complement strand
GTGCATACTCGGACCGCTCTTCAAACTCCTTGAGGCGTCATTTGAACTGATTGTCCCGCTTGTCGTCGCCGCGATCATAGACAACGGCATCACAAACGGCGACAAGGGCTATGTCGTCAAAATGGCGCTCGTGCTCGTCGGTCTCGGACTCGTCGGACTCGCCTCGTCGCTGACGGCGCAGTATTTTGCCGCGAAGGCTTCGACCGGCTTCTGCGCGAAGGTCAAATCAAAGCTCTTCGGGCACATTCAGTCGCTCTCGTACACCGAGCTCGACTCGCTCGGAACTTCCACGATGATAACCCGCCTCACGAGCGATATGAACCAGGTTCAGTCGGGACTCAATCTGTGTCTAAGGCTCTTCCTCCGCTCGCCTTTCATCGTCTTCGGCGCAATGATAATGGCGTTCACTATCGATGTGAAGTCGGCGCTCGTCTTCGCGGTAGCGATTCCGGTACTGTCGGTCATAGTCTTCGGTATAATGCTTGTCTCGATCCCGCTCTACAAGAAGGTCCAGAAGTCGCTCGACGGTGTTCTCTCCAAGGTTCGCGAGAACCTCTACGGCGTCCGCGTCATCCGTGCGTTCTGCCGCGAAAAGGACGAGACCGAGCGCTTTGAGAAGGCAAACGACGAGCTCACCGCGATCCAGCGCTTCGTCGGACGAATTTCGGCGCTGATGAACCCGCTGACTTATGTCATCATCAACCTCGCGGTCATCCTGCTGCTCCAGACCGGCGCAAAGCAGGTCAACGACGGCATTCTGACTCAGGGAAATGTCGTCGCGCTCTACAACTATATGTCGCAGATACTCGTTGAGCTCATCAAGCTCGCGAACCTGATAATCACGCTCACAAAGGCGGTCGCCTGCGGAGACCGAATTCAGTCGGTCTTCGAGCTCGAGTCCTCGATGAAGTACCCGGAAAAGCTCACCGCGAAGCGCGAAAACTCAGACGCCGTCACCTTCGACCACGTCACGCTGACCTACAAGGGCGCGGGCGCTCCGTCGCTCACCGACATAAACTTCTCGGTAAAGCCCGGGCAGACTGTCGGCGTTATCGGCGGCACGGGCTCGGGCAAATCCTCTCTCGTAAACCTGATTCCGCGCTTCTATGACGCGACCGACGGGCGTGTGCTCATCGACGGCATCCCGGCGAAGGATTACCCGAAGGACGAGCTCAGAAAGCGCATCGGAGTCGTTCCGCAGAAGGCGCTCCTGTTCCACGGAACGATTGCCGACAACCTCCGCTTTGGCAAGGAGGACGCGACTCCGGACGAGATGAACGAAGCCGCGGCTACCGCTCAGGCAGCCGATGTGATCGCGTCCAAGGAAAAGGGCTTTGACGAGGAAGTCGCTCAGGGCGGCAAGAACTTCTCGGGCGGTCAGAAGCAGAGACTCACGATTGCCCGTGCGCTCGTAAAGAAGCCCGACATACTGATCCTCGACGACAGCGCGTCGGCGCTCGACTACGCTACCGACGCGGCGCTCAGAATGTCTATCGCGAAGATGGACGGCAGCCCGACGGTTTTCATCGTCTCGCAGAGAGCGTCCTCGGTCAGATTCGCGGATCTGATTTTAGTGCTCGACGACGGCGCGTTGGTCGGCGCGGGAACGCATGACGAGCTGCTCGTGTCCTGCCCGGTATACAATGAAATCTACTATTCTCAGTTTGAAAAGAAAGGAGAGGCGGCAGAATAATGGCAAAGAAGAAAAAAGACCCCGGATTCGACCGGAGCAAAACAATAAAGCAGATACTAGCCTACATCGGCTCATACAAATGGGTGCTGGTCGCCTCGATAATTCTCGCGGCGGTAAGCGTCGCGTTGACACTTTACATTCCGCTTTTAGTCGGTGATGTCGTTGACCTTATTGTCGACAAGGGAAATGTCGATTTCGTCTCTATCGGAAGGATACTCCTGAAGATCGGCGTCTGCACGGGCATAATCGCCGCCGCTCAGTGGCTCATGAACGCGCTCAACAACCGCATAACTTACCAGATTGTCCGCGACATCCGCAACGAGGCGTTCAGACACATCGAGAATCTTCCGCTGTCCTACCTCGATTCGCATCCGTCGGGCGAGATAGTCAGCCGCGTTATCGCCGACACCGACACTTTCGCCGACGGACTTCTGATGGGCTTCACACAGCTGTTCTCGGGAGTTGCGACGATACTCGGAACTATCGGCTTCATGCTCGCGATACATCCCGGAATCACGCTTGTAGTGCTGCTCATAACGCCGCTTTCGCTCTTTGTGGCGGCGTTCATCGCGAAGCACACTTACGACATGTTCAAGCGCCAGACCGAGACCCGCGGAGAGCAGACCGCGATGATCGACGAGATGATCGGCGGTCAGAAGGTCGTTCAGGCGTTTGGCTACGAGTCGCGCGCGCAGAAGGATTTCGACAAGGTCAACGAGGATCTCCGCGCGGCTTCTCTGAAGGCGATATTCTTCTCATCGATAACCAATCCCTCGACAAGATTCGTCAACAGCGTCGTTTACGCGGGCGTCGCGCTCGCCGGCGCTCTGACCGCAATCGGCGGCGGAATCTCGGTCGGCGGACTTACCTGCTTCCTCTCCTACGCTAACCAGTACACGAAGCCCTTCAATGAAATTTCGGGCGTTGTGACCGAGCTTCAGAACGCGCTTGCCTGCGCCGCGCGCGTCTTCGCGCTGATTGAAGAGCCCGCGCAGACACCCGATTCACCCGACGCGCGCGTCCTCGGCGAGGCTCAGGGCAACGTCGAGCTCGAGCATGTCTATTTCTCGTATGTCCCCGAAAAGAAGCTGATTGAGGACTTCAACCTCAAGGTGCAGCCGGGTCAGCGCGTCGCGATAGTCGGTCCGACCGGCTGCGGTAAGACGACGCTCATAAATCTGCTGATGCGCTTTTACGATGTGAATTCCGGCTCGATCAAGGTCGACGGCGGCGACATCCGCGAGACGACCCGCGAGAGTCTCCGCAAGAACTACGGAATGGTTTTGCAGGACACCTGGCTGCGCTCCGGAACAATCCGCGACAACATCGTCACCGGAAAGCCCGACGCGACTGACGAGGAGGTCGAGGCGGCGGCAAAGGCGTCGCACGCGCACAGCTTCATCAAGCGCCTTCCGAACGGCTATGACACGGTCATCGGCGAGGATGGCGGCGGACTCTCCCAGGGACAGAAGCAGCTTCTCTGCATCACCCGCGTAATGCTCTGCCTGCCGCCGATGCTGATTCTCGACGAGGCAACGTCGTCGATCGATACGCGCACCGAGCTCAGGATTCAGAAGGCGTTCGCCAGAATGATGGAGGGCAGAACCTCGTTCATCGTCGCGCACCGGCTTTCGACTATCCGCGAAGCCGACGTAATCCTCGTCATGAAGGACGGTCACATCATCGAGACCGGAAACCACGAGGAGCTTCTCGCGAAGGGCGGATTCTATTCGAACCTCTACAAGAGTCAGTTCGCTCACTGAAATGTGGAAAATGTGAATTTCTTTGCAAGTTCACATTTTCTTTTTGTTACTTGAAAACACCTCTGAAACCGCGGTTTTGGTGAAAAAATGTGAAAAAAAGCGAATTTAAACATTAATTTGACATATCTGACAAAACAATTCGATGGGACATTTCAAAAATTCTGCGCTGAACTCCCGAAAATTCAAAAAGAAACCTTGACTTTTTTCGAAAAATGTTGTATCATATTATATAGAGGAATTGAGCTGAAGGGAGTGGGCGATCTGAGACTGATAATAAGCGACGCTGACGGCACATTGCTGTCGCGCGGAAAACTCATCTACCCGAGAGACTTCGAACTTATGATGACCGACTGCGCGGCAATGTCGATACCATTCGTCGTCGCGAGCGGACGGACGCTTACACAGCTCATGGAGATATTCGCAAGGCACGCCGACCGGCTGATATTCTTCTCGCTCGACGGCGCTTACATATCCGCCGGAAAAAAGTGTCTCGCGGCTTTTCCGATAGATGCCGGCATAATTAAAGCGGTTAAAAAACGCCTTTCGGACGACATCATCGGAATTGAGTTCTGCGCGGCGGAGAGGTCGTATCTGCTGACAGACAAAAAGCCGCTGCGGGAATCCGAGGCGCAAAGGCTCGGCGTTGAGTATTCGGACGCTGATTCCGACGAGCCGGTCTACAAGCTGATAATCTTCACAAAACCTGGCGCTGACATTGAGATACCCGGACTCCACGCGGTCTACTACGGCGATAAAGTCAAGGAATTCGTCCGAGATGGAATTGACAAGGCATCTGCCGCGTCGCTTTTGTGCGGCGAGCTCGGAATCGACCGTGCCGACGTGATGGCGTTCGGCGACTCCGGAAACGACAGAACCCTGCTTGAATTCGCCGGGCAGCCGGTGACAATCTACGGCTCGAAGCACGATATCTTCGCGCTCTCGGACAAACACACGAAAAACGTCGCGGACTATGTCCGCTATAAGCTCAAAAAGGAAACTTCCAATGGCTAAATATCAGATAATCAAACTGAATCGCACCGAGCGCATCGGAAAGCTCATCGAGGCGCTCTACGATCATCTCCCCGAGATCGAGTCGGATCGCGCCGTGCTCCTGACCGAGTCATACAGGGAGACCGAGGGCGAGCCGATAATCTCGCGCCGCGCTCACGCGTTCCGGCACATATGTGAGAATATTCCGATCACAATCCGCGAAGGCGAGCTGATCGTTGGTTCGGCGACAAAATCTCCGCGCGGATGTCAGGTCTTCCCGGAGTTCTCGTTCACGTGGCTGGAGGACGAGTTCGACACGGTCGCGACCAGAATCGCCGATCCCTTTTACATCTCGGACGAGACGAAAAAGACTCTCCGCGAGGTTTACAAGTACTGGGGCGGCAGAACCACCTCAGAGCTTGCGACCTCATATATGGCTCCGGAGACACTGAAGGCTATGGAGCACAACATGTTCACGCCGGGCAATTACTTCTACAACGGCGTCGGTCATGTCACGGTCGATTACGCGAAGGTTCTGAAGGTCGGCTACAAGGGAATCATCGCCGAGGCGAAGGCTGAACTTGAGAAACTCGATTTCGGAGACGCTGATTACGCTTCCCGCACGAAATTCCTCGAAGCCGTGGTCGAGAGCTGCGAAGCCGCGGTGACCTACGCGAAGCGTTATTCGGCTCTCGCCGCGAAAATGGCGGCTGAGTGCGCTGACTATAGACGCAAAGCCGAGCTTTCGAAAATCTCGCAGATCTGCGCGAAAGTCCCCGAGAACGGCGCTGAGTCCTTCTATGAAGCCTGCCAGTCGTTCTGGTTTGTTCAGATGCTCCTCCAGGTCGAGTCGTCGGGACACTCAATCTCGCCCGGACGCTTTGACCAGTACATGTACCCTTACTACAGAGCCGACCTCGAGGCGGGGAAGATCTCGCCCGAGTTTGCTCAGGAGCTGATGGACTGCATCTGGGTGAAATTAAACGACCTCAACAAGTGCCGCGACGCCGGATCAGCCGAGGGCTTCGCCGGATATTCGCTCTTCCAGAACCTCATCGCGGGCGGTCAGACGCCCGAGGGACTCGACGCGACGAACGATCTTTCGTTCATGTGCATTCAGGCGACCCGCCACGTAATGCTTCCTCAGCCGTCCTTCTCGGTCAGGGTCTGGAACGGCTCGCCGCATGATTTCCTTATCAAGGCGGCTGAGCTGACGCGCACCGGAATCGGACTCCCCGCTTACTACAACGACGAGGTGATAATCCCCGCGCTGATAAGCCGCGGACTTTCGGTCGAGGACGCGCGCGATTACAACATAATCGGCTGTGTCGAGCCGCAGAAGGCGGGCAAGACCGAGGGCTGGCATGATGCCGCGTTCTTCAATATGTGCCGTCCGCTCGAACTCACGATGAATTCGGGACGCGACGAGAGCGGCTCAAACCCGACCGGAGAGCTTATCGGAGTCGAGACTCCCGATGTCACGCGCATGAAGAGCTTCGACGAGTTCTACGATGCCTTCAAGGCGCAGACCAACTACATGATAAAGCTCCTTGTCAACGCCGACAACGCGATTGACAGAGCGCATATGGAGCGCTGTCCGCTTCCGTTCGAATCCTCGATGATTTACGACTGCATCGGGCGCGGAAAGCCGACTCAGTGCGGCGGAGCGCTCTACAACTTCACCGGACCACAGGGCTTCGGAATCGCGAACATGACGGATTCGCTCTGGGCGGTCAAGACGCTCGTTTTCGGGAAAAAGCTTGTGACGATGGCTGAGCTCAAGGAAGCGCTCGAGCACAACTTCGGCGAGGACATCACCGACAAAGCCGCCGAGGCGCTTACGACTTTCGAGGCAAAGAAGCTCGCGAAAGCCGGAAAGCCGGTCAGCGAAAACATAATCCGCGAGATATTCACGAGAATGAAGACTCAGGGGAACACCTCGGAGTTCCAGAGAAACCGCTACAGGAGAATCAAATCTCTGATCGATGAGTTGCCGAAATACGGCAACGACATCGAGGAGGTCGATCTCTTCGCCCGCGACGTCGCGTACACCTACACGCGCCCGCTTGAAAAATACAGAAATCCGCGCGGCGGACAGTTCCAGGCCGGACTTTATCCGGTCTCAGCGAACGTTCCGCTCGGCGCGCAGACCGGAGCGACTCCGGACGGAAGACTCGCGTTCACACCGATCGCTGACGGCGTCTCGCCGTCCGCCGGAAAGGACACGCACGGTCCGACGTCCTCCTGCAACTCGGTCTCGAAGCTCGACCACGGAATCGCCTCGAACGGAACGCTCTTCAACATGAAGTTCCATCCCTCCGCGCTGGCCGGCACGGCCGGACTCGAAAGCTTCGTCGCGCTGATCCGCGGCTACTTCGACCAGAAAGGAAGCCACGTGCAGTTCAATGTCGTCAGCCGCGAGACGCTCCGCGACGCTCAGGCGCATCCTGAGAAATACAAGTCGCTTGTCGTCCGCGTTGCCGGATATTCCGCGCTCTTCGTGACGCTCTCGAAATCGCTTCAGGATGACATAATCAACCGCACCGAGCAGACGGGATTCTGATGGACGATATTCTGAATGTAAAGGGCAGGATATTCGATATCCAGAAGTTCTCGGTTCACGACGGACCCGGCATCCGGACGATAGTCTTCCTGAAGGGCTGTTATCTGCGCTGCCGCTGGTGCTGCAATCCGGAATCCCAGTCGTATGAGATCGAAACGATGCTCCAGAACGGCAAAAAGAAGACCATCGGCTATGAGACGACGGTCGGCGATGTGCTTGAAATCGTCATGAAGGATATGCCTTATTACCGCCGTTCGGGCGGAGGGCTGACTCTTTCGGGCGGCGAGTGCATGGGACAGCCGGATTTCGCCTGCGCGCTTCTCGAAGCCGCTAAGGATCGCGGACTGAACACCGCTATCGAGACGACCTGCGCCGTTGAGAGCGAGATCGTCAGCCGTTTCATACCGCTTGTCGACACGTTCCTTATGGACATAAAGCACATGAATTCCGAAAAGCACCGCGAATACACGACGATGCCGAACGAGAGAATTCTTGATAACGCGAAGCTTCTCGCGAAAAAAGCGAGAAAACTCATCATCCGCGTCCCGGTGATTCCGGGCTTCAACGACACGGCGGAGGAGCTTCACGACATCGCGGAGTTCGCGTATTCGACGCTCAGAGTCGGCGAGATGCATATTCTGCCGTACCACCGGCTCGGCTATGACAAATACATCGGGCTCGGGCGCGATTATCCGATGGGCGACGTGAAGCCGCCCGAGAAGGCGAAGATGGAGCGCCTCAGGAATGTCTGCGCGTCGACCGGGATCATCTGCCACATCGGAGGATAGAATGAAATACGAATTTCCAATTCCTGACAACATAAATACTGACGGCAAGGTCAGGATTATCCAGGAGCTTGTTCCCGGAAAGCAGATAACTCTGGCGCACATAATCGCGAGCCCCGACAAGATACTCTATCAGAAGCTCGGACTCGACCCGAACGTCGACTGGTCGCACTCAGCGATCGGAATGATCACGCTCTCACCGGCTGAGACGGCGATAATCGCCGCCGACATCGCGACAAAGCAGTCGGGCGCGCAGATCGGTTTCGTCGACCGCTTCTCGGGAACGCTGCTGATAACCGGGACAATCTCGGACGTCGAGGCGGCGTTCCGCGCGACGCTTGAGTATTGCGGGGAAAAGCTCGGGTTCTCGGTCTGCGAGCTGACCAAGACTTGAAAAACGAGTTTTTCAAGTCAGAAAATTCCGGCTGACGCCGAAATTTACCAGACAAAATAAGGAAAACAAGTTTTTCAAGTCAGAAAATTCTGGCTTGACGCCGGAATTTACCAAACGATAGAAGTATGAAACGCATTATCCTGATAGGCCGCTCCGAAGCCGGAAAGACCACGCTGACGCAGGCTCTGCGCGGCGAAAATATACACTACGCGAAGACTCAGGCGGTCGGTTACGACCCGTCCGGAATCGTCGTCGACACTCCGGGCGAATACATACAGACAAGGCATCTGGGCGGCGCTCTGGCAGTCTATTCCTACGAATCCGACGTTATCGGACTTTTAGCCTCGGCGACTGAGCCCTTCTCGCTCTTCTCGCCCGCGATTGCCGCGACTGCCTGCCGCCCGGTGATCGGAATCGTCACAAAATGCGACGAGCCGGACGCGAAGCCCGACATGGCTTGTATGTGGCTGAAAGAATCGGGCTGCGATCCGATATTCAGAGTCGACTCGGTGACAGGTCGGGGAATCAAAGAGGTTTTAGATTACCTTCATAACTGAAGAAACACCCGGAATCGGGTTTTTCGATATATTCACGAAATAATTATTATTTAAGGAGACAAAACAATGGCATCCGAATACGAAATCAAAAAACAGATCTGCGAGATCGGCAGACGCATTTACGACCGTGGAATGGTCGCTTCGAACGACGGAAACATCTCGGTCAAGATCGGACCGGACGAGTTCCTCTGCACCCCTACCGGAGTTTCCAAGGGCTTTATGACTCCTGAGTATATCTGTAAGGTCAACTCCAAGGGCGAGGTTCTTCAGGCTTATGAAGGCTTCCGTCCGTCCTCCGAGATCAAGATGCACATGAGAGTCTACAAGGAAAGACCCGATGTCGTCTCGGTCGTACACGCTCACCCGATGTACGCCACCGGCTTTGCTATCGCCGGAATCCCGCTGACCGCTCCGATCATGCCCGAGGCTGTCATCGCACTCGGATGTGTTCCGATCGCCGAGTACGGCACACCCTCGACCGAAGAGATCCCGGATCACGTCGCGAAGTACCTCCAGCATTACGACGCGGTTCTTCTTGAAAACCACGGCGCGCTCGCTTACTCGGATTCGCTTCTCAACGCTTATCACAAGATGGAGTCGGTCGAGTTCTACGCACAGCTGATGTTCATCTCGAAGATGCTCGGCGGTCCGAAGGAACTGAACGAGGAGCAGGTAAAGAGACTTTATGAGATCCGCCGCAAGTTCGGTATGAAGGGCAAGCACCCGGCAGATCTGTGTCCTGTTCTCGCGGCTGGCAAGACTCCCTGTCCGAACTGCGATTTCTCGGGTGTCGACTGCAAGAAGGCTGAGAATGGCACAAAGCCGGTAAACGAGGATCTTGTCGCTGAGATCACCCGCCGCGTTATCGCCGCGATGGGCAAGTAATTTCTGATATGAACGAAAATGAGCTGAAAGCCTTGATCGAGAAGGTCGTGAGCGAGGTCGGAAAGCCGTCAGAGGCTCTGCGTTCGGTGGACACGGTCACACTCCCGCTCGCAAAAAAGCTCGCCGCGAGGGTTGAAGCCGAGGCTGAGCGTATCGGCGTCAAGGCGGTCGTCGTGATTGCCGACTGTTCGGGCAGACCGATACTCTGCGAGGTCATGGACGACGCGTTCATCGCGAGCTTCGATGTGGCTTTGCAGAAGGCGTTCACGGTCGTGTCGCTCAAGATGTCGACCATCGACCTGAAGCCGCTTGCGCAGCCGGGCGGTTCGCTCTACGGCATACAGTTCACTAACGACTCGCACATAGTCGTCTTTGGCGGCGGAGAACCGCTGAAGATTAGCGGAAAAGTCGTCGGCGGACTCGGAGTATCGGGCGGAAGCGAGGCTCAGGACACCGCGCTGGCGGCGTTCGGGGCGACGGTTTTCGAAGAACTCGTTTCGGAAATAGAATGAGGTAAAATGATGGATTACAAAGCAGAAAATATTGAGGAGATCGTAAAAAAGGTTCTCGCCGGAATGATCGGCGACGAGCCGAAGGCAGCTCCCGCGCCCGCGTGTGCTCCGGTCTCCTACGGCGCGAAGACCGCCGGAATCCCCGAGAAGGCTCACGTAGCCGTTCTCGTCGAGAAGGAGCGTTTTGAAGTCAAGGAATATCCGATCCCGCCGCTCGGCGACAACGATATCCTCGTAAAGGTCGAGGGCTGCGGAGTCTGCGGAACTGACGCGCACGAATTCAAGCGCGATCCCTTCGGACTCATCCCGGTCGCACTCGGTCACGAGGGAACCGGAGAGATCGTCAAGATGGGCAAGAATGTCACGCGCGACTCGGCCGGAAAGCCGCTTCACGTCGGCGACAAGGTTGTCACCTGCATGATCTTCAAGGACAACCCCGACATCACGATGTTCGACCTTAACAAGCAGAACGTTGGCGGCGCGGATGTCTACGGACTTCTCCCCGACGATGACATCCACTTAAATGGCTGGTTCTCGGACTACATTTTCGTCCGCGGCGGCTCGACAATCTTCAACGTTTCGGATCTCGATCTCGATTCGCGTATCCTGATCGAGCCCTGCGCTGTCCTCGTACACGCCGTTGAGCGCGCGAAGACGACCGGAATCCCCCGCTTCAACTCGCGAGTTGTCGTTCAGGGCTGCGGACCGATCGGACTCATCTGCATCGCCGTTCTCAGAACGATGGGCATCGAGCACATCGTCGCGGTCGACGGAAACGAGAAGCGCCTCGCGTTCGCAAAGGAAATGGGCGCTGACGCGACTGTCAACTTCAAGGACACGAAGGGCATAGAGGATCTCACCGCTCACGTCAAGGACGCTTTCGGCGGATATCTCGCTGATTTCGCCTTCCAGTGCACCGGATCTCCTGTCGCCCACTCGAACATCTACAAGTTCATCCGCAACGGCGGCGGACTCTGCGAGCTCGGATTCTTCATCAACGGCGGCGACGCCACGATCAACCCGCACTTCGACATCTGCTCGAAGGAGATCACGGTTGTCGGCTCGTGGGTCTACACGCTCCGCGACTACGCGACGACCTTTGATTTCTTAAAGCGTTCGCAGGCGATCGGACTTCCGATGAAGAAGCTCATCACACACAAGTTCCCGCTTGACGAGATCAACGAAGCTCTCGCGGTCAACCTACGTCAGGAAGGTCTGAAGATCGCGATTGTCAACAAGTAAGGGGCGCAGCCGATGTCACAGGCAGTCGGTATTCTCGAGGTCTACGGACTCGTCGCGGCGTTTGTCGCGTGCGACGCGGGCTGTAAGGCAGCCGATGTGACGGTCGAGAATTTTGACAAGAACAAGCCTCTCCACCCTGAAACGCTCCCCGTACCGCTTATCGTCGTGGTCAAATTCCGCGGCAGCGTGGCGGCGGTCGAAGCGGCGATGGAGGCGGCTGAAAAGGCGGCAAACGGAGTTTCCGGAGTCGTCGCGAAGCACATAATCCCGCGTCCCGAAGAGGGCACGGAGAAGATGCTGACGCTCAGCGGATTCGATAAACCGAAGAAGCCGACTGAGCACATAAAAGAGGTCTGACCGGAAGGCGGATCGGCGGGGATACCTTCCCGCGAACAATGAATTAATTTTTGGAGGAAAATAAAATGGCACAGGAAGCACTCGGAATGATCGAGACCAGAGGTCTCACCGCGGCAATCGAAGCAGCAGACGCAATGGTAAAGGCAGCAGAGGTAACCCTCGTCGGAACCGAAAAGATCGGATCCGGACTCGTATCCGTCATGGTCCGCGGCGACGTCGGAGCTGTCAAGGCGGCTGTTGAGGCAGGAAACGCGGCGGCCAGCCGTCTCGGCGAGGTCATCGCTACCCACGTCATCCCGCGTCCGCATAACGACGTTGAGAAGATCCTTCCGCATATCCAGTAATCGGCATCCCCGTTAAACGGTCATGGAAAAGGCTGATTTGAGGTGCTTTTCACGGAAAATCTTTCCGTGAAACCCCGATTGTTCCGGCTTTTTCCGGAGTGACCAACGTCAAAGCGAAAGGCTTGATCACAATGGCAATAAAGGCAATCGGCCTTGTCGAGGTCGAGGGAAGCGTCGCGGCTGTCGACGCGCTCGACATAATGTGCAAGGCGGCGAACGTGACTCTCGTCACGATTGAGCGGAAGCTCGGCGGCAGACTCGTCACGGTAGTCGTGTCAGGCGACGTTTCGGACGTCAGAGCCGCGGTCGACGCGGTTGTGTCCGGCTGTATAATGAAGCCGGTCGCGTCGGCGGTGATAGCCTCGCCGCACGAGGAGACGAAGCGGATTCTGGCTCTCAGCGCGAAGAATCACAATATAGAC
>CAKSOR010000034.1 GCA_934477985.1 uncultured Eubacteriales bacterium | reverse complement strand
GGGTAGGATTCTTTTGTCAGCGTGACCTCGACCGGATAGGAATATCCGGCGTCGGCGACCGTATTTTCGGCGGCGAGCCTCAGACTCTCGAGCGAGCCCTCGAGCGACGCCTTCGCCGAGTCGAAATCCCCGCAATCACCGACCGCGCCCGCCGCCGCTTCGAGTATCGAGTCGCGGACTCTGAGCTTCAGCGCCTGATCGCCGTCGCTGTCGGAGTTTGCCAGCACGTGCAGGCGGATGACGCTGTCATAGAGCGCTTCATCCTCCGCACCCGGAATTACCGCCGAAAACGGGATCGAGAGCATCGTGAGAAGCGAAAAGATAAGTAAGAATATTGTGAATTGTTTTGAGTGCATGTATATTTCCCCCTTGCTGGTTGTGGGAATATTCTGGACATGCCGGGAAGAGTTTATTCAGGAGAAAAAATGTTTATAAAAGAAAGATATTTAGCGCGCGAGAACTGGAGACGGATCACAAAGCGCGAGTACACCGAAAAGCCGTTTAACCTCGGCGGACTCCGCGGCGTCGTCGGAATCCTCAGAATTCTCGAAGTCTCCGAACCGTTCAGAGCCGAAGTCTGCGGAAAGCTGACGACCCTCGCCGACGCCGGAATCACCTGGATTGAGCTCCTTCCGGAGGGAGAGAACTGGTGTCTGACCGCGATGTACCAAGGCAAAAAAATGCTTCAATTCTACTTCGACGTGACGCTTGAGAATCTCACCGCCTCGCCCGCGCGCTTTTGCGACCTCTTTCTCGACGTCATCGTCGACCCGGACGGAAACAAAAAGCTGCTCGACCGCGACGAGCTCGATCAGGCGCTCGCTGAGGGCGTCATAACGGCTGAACAGCACTCGCTGGCGCTTTCGGTCGCGGACAGGCTGCTCGCGGCGTTTCCGGAAAGACTCGGAGAGCTCGACTCGGTCTGCAAGGATATGTTGTCAGGTAAACTTTAAATTTTCGCGGAAAAATTCGGAAAAGTTTAACTTGCGCCGCGCCGGTAAATATGCTATAATAGGTCAGAGTATATTTTAAGGAGGAACAGACATGTTCGAAAACTCAAAATGGATAGGTTACGTCTCAAAGCGCACCGGCACCGACGTGGCAAATACCCCGGCGCCATATCTCGCAAGGAGCTTCACACTCCGCGAGAAGCCGGCGAAGGCGACGCTCAATGTCTGCGGAATCGGCGACGCGGCTTACTACATAAACGGCGCGCGCATTCCCGGCGTCATCCGCCCGACCTACGCGTCCGACCTTCCGAAGACGGTCATCTACAACGTCATCGACGTGACCGACCTGCTGACTGCCGGAAAGAACCGCTTCGGCGCGATACTCGGAAACTTCCGGATAAACAGCGGAAATTTCGCGTTCCAGAGCGGACTCAAGCTGATCGCCGAGCTTGACATCGTCTACGCCGACGGAGCTTCCGAGGTGATCGTCTCGGACGAGAGCTTCAAAGGCATGGACTCGCCGCTCATTTTCAGCGCGACGGTCTGCGGTGAGCGCCAGGACGCGCGGCTTGAGATCCCCGGCTGGTGCGATAAGGATTTCGACGACAGCGGCTGGGACAACGCGGTCGAAGTCGAAGCCCCGGGCGGAAAGCTCAGAACGACGACAATCCCGCCTAAAAAGATAACCGCCGAAAAGCCGTTTTCCGAGATCGCGCTGCGCCTTTTCGACTGCTTTGACACGACCTCCGGCTACGCGCGGATGAAGATCACCGGAAAAGCCGGAGCGCTCATCAAGCTGAATTACTCCGAGCGCCTGACGCCCGACGGTCTGCACGTCGACCGCAAGGTCTACAATCCCGGAAAGTACCCTGACATGTACAACTCGGACGAGTATATTCTCGACGGTACGCCGGGCAAGGTCTTCGACCAGTACATGGCGTTCCGCGGGTTCAGGTACGTTGAGGTCGTCGGCGATTACGACGAGATAGAGCTCACCGCGGTGACCGAGCACACCGACATAAAGGACACCGCGCGCTTTGAGTGCGACAACGAAATAATCCAGAAGATTCACAACGCCTGCCTGAATTCGGTTAGAACCTGCTGTCAGGATGTCTTCGTCGACAACCCGAAGCGCGACGCGCCCTGGATCGGCGACACGATGCTCTCGTCCGAGGTCATAATCTCGGAGTTCGACGGAAAGGACATTCTCGTCGAAAACGCCCGCATCTGCCACGACATGATGGCTGAAAACGGCATGATACCGCACTGCGTGCCGGGAAGGGCGAAATGGACATACAGCAAGCGCTTCTCAGGTCCGGACTGGGGCAACAGCGTCGTCTTTCAGACTGTTTACTGGATATACAAGTACACCGGCGACCTCGGACCGTTCAGGGAATTCCGGGACGACCTCGCGCGCTCGCTCGGTTTCTTCAGGTCAATCGCCGACGAGGACGGCTATATCGGCGACGCCGGTTACGCGACCGGCGACTGGAGCAGTCTGCACAGCCGCAGAGAGGCACGTCAGGACATCATGTCGAACGTCTACTACAAGTGGGACGCCGAGATAATGGCTGAACTCTCAGCGCTCTGCGGATACGACCGGTCGGAGTATGACAAGCTCGCGGAGAGAATAAAGACGGCGTTCAGAAAGCGCTACATGCAAAACGGAAGCTTCGAGGAGATCTGCCCGTCCGAGCTGATAACGCTCGCGGCACGCGGTTTTTTCAACGAAGACGAGATGCCCGGGATAATGAACCGCATCGCGGAGAATTTCCGGAAAGAGAACATGCTTATCACCTTCGGCGTGCACGGAATCAAGATGATGTCGGAGCTTATGTGCGAGCATGGTCTCGGAGAGCTTCTCTTCGACGTGATAGTGAACGCCGACGGACCCGGCTACGCAAAGAACGTGAAGGACGGACTCACCGGACTTTCTGAGCGGTTTGACTACGCCGAGGACGGCATCTTCAGCCTGAACCACCACTTCTTCTGCATGGTCGACACCTTCTTCTGTCGCCGGCTCGCCGGAATAATGGTCAACGACTTCGCGTCCGGCGACATCGTGATCTCGCCGCTATTCGTCAAGGGAATCAACCGCCTCAGCGCGGAATTCCGCGGAATAAAGGTCGGATACGACGAAAAAGAGCTGCGGATAAGCAGCCCTTACGCGTTCC
Source organism: uncultured Eubacteriales bacterium (assembly GCA_934477985.1). GTDB lineage: Bacteria > Bacillota > Clostridia > Oscillospirales > CAG-272 > Flemingiibacterium. The sequence continues at coordinate 9,653 of CAKSOR010000034.1, read as the reverse complement.
GGTTTGGCAAAGACAAGCTCCTGCCCGCCGGTGAATATACATTCAACAGATAAACGCCCAAGTCGGGGCAGGCTGACCGAGCCCTCCGACAGACCGGGCAATCATACAGACGCGCCGCGCGGATAAACCGCGCGGCGCGTTTTTCAGTCGGTGATATTCGCGTAATACGGATTCGCGGCGCGCTTTACCGTCGAGTTCATCGCGCGGTCGAACGCCTCGATGTAGACGTACTTTCCAAGCGCGGTAATGTCGTACTTTCCGTCTTCGAAAGCCGCCTCGCTGCCGTATTCGTCACAGACCCGGCACTTCGCGAGGAGCTGATCGTCAGTGACCTCAACCGTCATGAACTTCGCTTCTCCGGCGTCCTCGAACTCCCAACCGCTTATCACCGGCGCGGTCGTGTCGAGCCGCAGATCGTATCTGAGCACGCGGATTCTGTCGTCTCCTGCGACCTTATAGCTTATCTCGACGCGGTAATCTCCATCGGGGTAGACATAGTAGCGGTTGTCAAACGCCCGACCGTCCCAGAGTACGAGCTTCGGCGAGACGACCATCCCCGACGCATAGTCGACGTAGGTCTTCGGGAGGTAGCCGTATTCCCGACCGCCTATCAGTTCGTCTCCCGACCAGACATTCACCTTCACCTCCGAGACGCTTTTCAGGAGTCCAAGATTCAGGTACACCGCGGAATTCTTCGCGTCGACATACGGCGAGAAGCTGAGAATGTGGTCGTCACTCTCGCCGCCGAACGGGTCAGCTCCGAGAATCAGCCTTCCGCCGAGCGCCTCTGACGAGTAATCGCGGTAGAGATACACATAGTCCGCGACCGCCTCGACTCCATCGAATATCCCGCGGTCAAGCGCCTCGCCCGCGCCCCAGTCGCCCTTAAAGCCCATGAACGGCAGTGAAGCCTCCTCTTCGCCCGAGCGGACTCTGACAAAGCCCTCGACGAAATACCCGTTCGTGAATATCCGCTCGTACTCCGCCATCGTCTCGTTGTCGAGCAGCACGGTGAGCGTGAATGTCGCGCTGACGTTCGGTCTGAGAGTGTACTTTATCGGCTCGTAATTCTCCGCGCCCGCGTTCATGTTCATATTCTCATAGCCCGGGAAAACCCGCGCCTTTTTGAACTTCCTGAACTGCTCGACGAAGCTCACGGCGTCGTCGGGCTGCGTTCCGAGCGCATCCGAGAGCTTTTCCTTCTTTTCATCCGACGAGTCGAGATCCTTGTAAACGAACTCGCTGTAGCCGTCCGAGCCGACAAGCGCGTCGATCTCAAGCTCCTTTTCGCTGTCTGTGAGATTGGTCACTGTGACGTCGAAGGTGAACCAGTTTCTCGTGATTTCTCCGATCTCCGCGTGGTTTCCGCCGTCCGATGTCACCATTATCTCAGCGCCGAGCGCACGGCTGAGCGACGCGTCGCCGCTTCCCTGCTGGCGCGGTGAACAGACCTCACCATCGCCGCGCGTCATCAGCCGCGCCGAGGAGCTCAGAAGATTCATCGCCTGCTCCGCCGCGTATTTTTCCGGGAAACCGGATTTTACCAGCTTTTCCTTGACGCAGGCGAGCATTCCGGCGGCTCTCGCGGCGGCGATCGTCGTTCCGCCGGTCGTCAGGTATCCGCCGTCAGACGACGCGCACTCGATGAGCTCGCCGGTGACCGTGAAGTCGATCCCTAGCCCGAGCTCGGGAGTTCCGCCCCACGCCGAGTAGGACGACGGCGTCGGGGTCTCGCGCTTAAGTGCGATGTAACGCTCGTCAAGCGAGACCTTTATCGACTTTTCGACCGCAGAGCGGAGCTTGTCGGCGCTCACGCCCGAGATCATCACCGCCGGAATCGGAGACTCCGAGATGTCCATCCGGACGTCGAGCACCGTGTCGGGGTCGGGCTGGTTGTCGTATACAATCACTCCGATCGCACCGCGCGCCGCGGCGTTCTTACACTTCTCGCCGAAGGTTATCACTCCGCGCTCTACAACAGCGATCTTGCCGGTGAGATCGAGCCCGGCGACATCCTCCTCGCGCCCGTAGCGCGGGACAAACTCATACCCGAGCGTCTTTCCGTCGAAGAATCTCGCGAAGCTCAGCCCGCCGGTCGGGAGAGCCCAGAGCGGGTTGGTGTCACTGTAAGGGATCTTCACCTCACCGTCAGCCGTCGCCACGACAAAGCAGTCGGCGGTGTAGACGTTCGACTGCGAGCCGCCAATCGCGGCGGCGTTCTCAGCCGAGCCGGGATAGAAAACCGTTCCGACATCGGGTCGGTCGGTCGTCGGAGCGATCAGCCCGGCGTATCTGTTGTACGGGCTGACGTTTCCGAGCTTAGTCGAATCGCCTGCCGCCGAGACCACGATGATTCCGGCGTCCTCAGCCGCCTTCAGCGCTTCTCCGAGCGACAGAGTGCCGCCCGCCACGGACGAGCCGCAGGCTTCGCCGAACGGAACGCAGATCACATCTACCCCGAGCGTCACCGCGTCGTTTATCGCCGCGGTCATCGCCTCATTTGAAGCGCGCGCGGTCTCGTCGTCGAAGACCTTCATCAGCACGACCTGCGCCTCGGGAGCGGCGCCCGAAGGATGTTCGGCGTTCGCCGAGTTGTTCCCGGCTATCGCCGAGACGACCGCCGTTCCGTGCGACGCGAGCCCGCTCACGTCGGCGCTCTTTTTCGCGTAATTGTAGGCGAACGGAATCTTCTCATTTATGTAGAATGACTCCTTCGGCAAAGTCTTCTCAGGCTCTTCAGCGGCGTCATCGGATTTCCCGGCGTTCAGCCCGAGCGAGTCGACGAATTCCTTTGTCAGCCGCCCCTCTCCGGTGAGGATGAAGCTCTCATGCCCGGTGAAGAATCCTGTGTCGATAACCGCGACACACATTCCCTCGCCCTTGTGAGCGAAGTTGGCGGCTATGTCCTCGAGCGTCCGTTTGTCGGGCTCGAGACGCGCGTTTCCGGTCTCCTTGTCGCCCGCGACCGTGCCGATCGGAGCATCACTCCGTCGGCGCTCACCCTCACGGCGGGCATCAGCACCGCTCCGACGAGGAGCGCAGCCAGTATTCTCTTCATCATCTTCCACCTCCAAGTTCAGAAAGCGTGTACATCATAACGACCGAATTGAACGCCTTGTCGACGACCTCGATATAGACCTTGCCGCCGTCAAAATCCGACAGATCAAACTCGGCTGTGTATTCGTCAGATGTAGTTGCAGCCACCTGCCGGAACTCGTCCTTGTCGCTCTCACTCAGCTTGATATATTGCAGCTCGTTGTCGTCGGCGGCGCTGACCGTCAGGAGCTTGCGCTCAGGGTCGTAGCTGACGGCACTTATAAGCGGCTTTTTCGTGTCGAGCAGCGCGTCAAAGCTGACCGTCTGCTCCTTGTCGTAGAAATCGAGCCTGAACGTGTAATTCAGCGTGTATTTTCCGTCGGGCAGCTTGTAACTTGCGTTGCCGCCGTCGCTGCCGTCCCAGCAGAGCATCGGGGCGCGCAGCTTCGGAATTCCCTCGCTCTTGCTCTGGTACGAGTTCAGCGCGAGCCGGTAGACCTCCTCGCCGTTCTCGTCTGTCACCGAGAGGAAGCCCGAGACGGCGTTCCTGAGCAGGTCGGTCTTCAGCCAGAGAACATCGCCCGCGCCGTTTCCGTCGGGCGAGAACGCTACCGCCCCGCGCTCCTTTTCCTCGGTGAAGTAATTCACCCCGGCTTCGAGCAGGATTCCCGAGACGTCGGTGAGAAGTAACGTCCCGCCGAAGACCGACTTTCCGCTCTCAGGCAGAAAATCGAGTATCGGAGCGCCGCTCCAGTCGCCGATATAACCCATGTAAGGCAGCGAATACTCATGTTTTCCGGTCGAGCAGTAGACGAATCCCTCGGCGAATCGACCGTTTGTGAAGACCTCCGATAGCTCGCTGTCATACTCCTCGTCAAGCTCGAAGACCAGCCCGACGATACGCGACTCGCCGGGCGCGAGCGTCAGCGTCAGCGGCTCATAGCCGTCGGAATTGCGGTTCAGATTTACACCCTCCGCTGTTATCCTTGAAGAGCGGTCGGCTTCGGCTTGGAGGGTCGAGTAGTACACGCCGTTTTTCTCGGTGTAGCCGTCAGACGTCAGCGAGACGCCGAGCGAGACCTCGAGCGGTTCGTCTGTAAGGTTTTTCAGCGTCACGTCCATCCAGAACTGATCGCCGAGCAGATCGGCGAGCTCAGCCTTCGGACTGCCGTTGCAGGTAACCGACAGCTCACGCGCGAGCGCGCCGCCTATGTCGACGAGCCCGGCGCCCTGTGAGCGCGGCGAAAACTCGACGCCGTTCTCCTGAATAACCGGCTTCGCGGTGTTCTGCAAGGTCTCCTTGACAGCCTTCATCTTATCGACCGGGAGCACGCCCGCGCCGAGCTTCTGGCAGAGCAGCGCGCATACACCGGAGATCTGCGGCGATGCCATCGACGTGCCCGAGAGTCCGCCGTAGCCATCGGGAAGCGTGCTGTAGACTCCTCCGCCGACCCCGACGATGTCGATTCCGAGCGTGAGCGACGGAGTCGCGCCGACCGAGCTGAAGGACGACATCATCCCGGCGTTAGCTTCGCGCTCGGTGACCTTGAAGTCGGGGTCGAAGACGACACGGCGGGACTTCGCGCTTTTAAGCGCCTCGCCGTCGGCTTTCGATATGGCGATCGCGGGGATCTTCGCGCCAGTGAGCTCTAAATTTATCGACTCGTTCTCGACGTTGTCGCAGACGATGACGCCGAGCGCGCCGTGTTCAGCCGCGATGTTCGCCTTCTCGACGAAGGTGATCTCGCCGCGGTCGACGAGAACCAGCTTGCCCTTCACGTTCAGCCCCTCGTAATCCTCGTCCTTTCCGACGCCTGGGACGATTTCGTAAGGGAAACTGCCCCTGAAACGGTTCGGGAAGGTCGAGTTGAGCACCTTTGAGGCGCGGTTGTTGTCGGTATAATATACCTTCAGGTCGCCGCAGGTGAAATATGTTCCCCAGACCGCCGGACTGTCGACGCTGCCGACCGCGAAGGTGTATTTCGCCGACGCGGGATAGCTGACCGTGCCGTAATCGGTGTAATCGGCGGGCGGGAGGACATTCCCGTCGTCGGAGGCGCTTCTCGCCGCCGCGTTCGACTCGTTTCCTGCGGCGCAGACAATCAGGCAGCCCTGCTCCCCGGCGCGCTTCAGCAGCATGTCGAGACCGTTTATCATCTGCTTTTCAGCCGAGCCGGAATAGCGCCCGAGCGAGAGATTGATGACGTCAGCGCCGAGCCGGACGGCGTCCTCGAGCGCGGCGATCAGCGAGAAATCGGTCGTTGTGCCGTCCTCGCCGAAGATCTTCATCAGGAGCAGCTGGCATTTCGGCGCGATGCCCCAGACTCCGTTCGGACCGCTCTTGTAAGCGCCGACGATGCCGGCGACATGCGTTCCGTGGTTTGAGTCGGACGAGACATCGGCGTCGCTCTCGGCGTAGTCGAAGACAAATGGGATACGGTCGCTTATGTAGAGGTCGTCGGCGGTAAGTCCGCCGCGGACGGCTGAGAGCTTCATGTTAGACATCAGCGAGCCGAGATAATCGCGGGTGAGCTTCAGCGAGCCGGGCTGGTTTGAGAACGCGGTGTGTTCGACATCAAAGCCCGAGTCGATGACCGCGACTATAGTGCCGCTTCCGTCGAGACCGGCTTTGCGCGCCTCGTCGATGCCGATCATTGAATCCGAGACTCCGGACAGCTCGTCGAACCTGCTCTGAGCGGTTGAGAGCTCCTCGTAAGTGCCCGAGAGCGCCCAGTCCGAGACGAATCCGAGCGAGCCGAGCATGGCGCACTGGCTTTCATCGAGGCTGACCGAGAAACCGTTCATCAGCGTGTCGTAGACGTAGTGGATTTCCGCTCCGGGAAAGCGCCGCGCGAGCTCATCGGCGCAGAGCTCAGGCGAGAAGTCGTCGGCGACCACGACGATGACATCGACGCGGGTCTCCTGAGCGCGCACAGGAATGGCGCAGAGAAGCATTCCGGCGGCTATGATCAACGAAAATATTTTCTTTTTCATTGTTACTTCCTTTGCTTTGAAATCATGGGATAAGCTGAATGATCGGGTGGTTAAAGAGAAAAATGATTGAATTTATGAGCTTTTTCGTGTGAAAACAACCTGAAACCAGCGTTTTTCCATGTATATCTACTATTTTACTACATTTCGGGAGGTTTGTCAAGAGTTGGTTTCGATTATAGTCGATATTGGCTGGAGGCGCGGGGAGCGGACACCATCGATCGTTCGTTCCCGCCCGCGGCGCGGCTGAGCCGCGCCGCGGATCCGCCGGGGCGCGGAGCGCCCCGGCGGACGCAGGTGGCGTGCGAAGCACGCCATCGCCCACGCTCTGAGTGCGCCTGCGGCGCGCTCAGAGCGTGGGCGACGGGGACGCAAGTCCCCGCCTGCGCCGCGCGCAAGGCGCGCGGTGCGGGGGTGCGGGGGCGGCGTGAGCCCCTGCCCGCCGCGCGCCGTTGGCGCGCGGCGGATTCGGCGAGTTGCCTGCAACTCGTCGAACACCGGGCAACACGTGAAAGCTCCTCTCGTTCAGCACACCCAACTGCCGTCTCTAACCGTCATTAACAAGCGCCAGAACGGCAGCCCGTTCGGCGGATGTGAATTGCTCGCAACTCGTCGGACCTATCTGATACACCGCCCCACAGATTCAACAGTCCCGTTCCCTGCGGTCGCCGACCGTCTCCGCCGCCCTGAACGAGTGCCAGACCGACAGCCCGACAGGCAGAATAAACAGCCCGATGACACCGAACAGCTTCGTTCCGACATACATCGACATCAGCGTCGCGAGCGGGTGAAGCCCGACCTGCTTACCGACGATCTTCGGCTCGATTATGTTCCGCACAACCGAAATGACCGCCCATAGTACCAACAGTCCGATCATTCCCTTCAGATCGCCGTATATCAGCCGTATTACCGCCCAGGGAACGAGTATTCCGCCGGTCCCCAGCACCGGGAAAATATCAAAAAGCGAGATCGCGAACGCCGCGGCGAACGGTCGCCTGACTCCTACGAGCAGCAATCCGAGTGAGAGCTCCGCGAAGGTTATCAGCATGATCAGCGCGTATGAGCGGATATACCGCCCGAGCGTCCTTAGCGAGCTGCCGCGCAGCTTTGACAGCGCTTCGACAGCGCTTGACGGCAGATGCCCTTTCAGAAAGCCGAGTATCGACTCAAAGTCGACCGTGAAGAAGAAGCTGGAGATCACCGCGAAAACCACCTGAACGACAACTCCTGGTATCCCTGCGGCAAATCCGGACAGCCTCGAGAGCAGCTTCACCGAGATGTCCGAGACTGTCTGCCCGAGCGATCCCCTCACGGACGACAGGAATCCGCCGAAATCATCCGCGAATATTCCGCTTCCCTGCCCGAAAACCGTGTCGAGCCGTTCGGCGGCACGGTTCAGGTATTCAAATATCACGCCGAGCGCCGGTTCGATCTTCTCTTTGTAAAACGACGGAAGTTCCTTAGAGAGTTCCCCGACCGCGACAACAAGCCGGACAACGACCACGGTCGCGAGCATACCGATAGTAGCGTAGAAAATCAGCAGGATGAGTATTCCGACCGGGCGGCGCTTAAGTTCAAAGCGCTTTGAGAGCGTCCTGACCGGCGGATTTATCAGCGCCGCGATCAGGAAGCCGAGAAGGAAAGGCATCAGCGCCGGAAGCGCGTATCTCAGCAGCAGAAAAGCGAGCACAAGGATCATAAGCCAGAATACAGTGTTTATGATGAAGATACGTTTTCTCTCCATGATTCTCCCCCTTCGGAAATGATCCTTTTGCGACAGACATACCCGGCATATCTGATCGTACAATTGCGGCGCGGCGTGCAAAGACCCGAAAAACCGCGCCGCCATACCATCGATGGGTTAAGTCGGTAAATCACGCTGTTCACCCGCCCGGCATGGCAGACTGGCTTCAGGCGGTCAATCGGTTTGAACTGCGAACTTACACACTTTGCGCCGGAAATGACCAGTGTCCGGAAATTCATCGTTCATCTCAAATGATTATTCACGCGGCGCTGGAGATTATTCTTTTTTGGCCAAATATCATTTATTGTTCACATCGGCATCACTTATCGGACATGAACTTGTGCTATACTGAAAGTATCATACTAAAAAAGGAGAATCAACATGTCAAAGGCAGCACGCAGCCGCGCGGCTAATTCCGAAAAGCAGCGCGCAAAGCAGGAACGCGAGTTAATCGCGGCAAAGAACGCGAAGGTCAGAAAGGTAACGGCAATAGTCACGATCTCGCTGATCGGAGCGTTGATACTCGCTCTTATAATCGGCGTTGGTGTCTACAACCACCGGCTCAACAGCGGAGAGTATCTCCGCGGCGAGGTCGCCGCGAGTTCGAAGAACATCGACGTAAACGGCGCTATGATGAATTACTACTACAACGATGTGCTGAACTCGTTCGTCGGCTATTACGGCAGTTATGTGCAGTACTATGGCTTCAATCCGTCGGGGAGCGCGAAAGGACAGACGATCTCGGATAATCAGACCTGGTTTGACTATTTCATGTCGGGTGCTGAATCGAACGTGACCGGCTACCTTGCCCTGAACGAGGCGGCGATGGCGGAGGGGATCGGGCTGAGCGACGCCGAGAGAGAAGCGCTTGAGAACCGTGTGTCGCGCATCGACACCGGGCTGTACGGCCGCGGGGTCAACAGCGGCGACATACTCGACGCGAAGCTGATCGAGGCGCTTGCGTTCAAGTATCAGTCATCGAAGCAGAAGGAGTTCGAGCCAAGCGACGCGGAGATCAACGCGAGATACAAGGAAAATCCGCGCAAATATCAGTCGGTAGGGTATATCGAATACTCGTTTGACTGGTCGGATGGCGGAATGAGCCGGAATGACGCCGTGGCTGCCTCCGAGAGACTTGCCGCCGCTAAAAGTCAGGAGGCGTTCAAGTCGATTATCGGCGAGCTTCTGAGATCCGGTTCGAGCGATCTCTCGGACGATTCGGTGGAAAGCTATATAGAGAGCTTCACTAAAAGCGGACAGCTGTTCAGCGAAGGAAGCGAGCTTTCGGAGTGGGCGTTCTCGGCTAAGGTCGGCGAGACGAAGATCATAACGGATGAGAGCAATTCGACGACGACCGTATATATGCTGACAAGCGAGGCCGCGCGAGATGAAGGCAGGACGGTTAATGTACGCCACATTCTCTTCACGGCTGACAGCTACGGAAGCACCGAGAAAGCAAGAGCGAAAGCCGAGGAAGTATTCGCCGAGTTCGAGTCTGGCGATAAGACGCCCGAGAGCTTCGGAGTACTTGCGCTCGCCTGGACCGAGGATGAGAACACCTGCTACAACGGCGGACTCTACGCGGAGCTTGCCGGGGGGATCACGATAACAAACTTCAACGACTGGTGTTTCTTCGGCGCGCGCGAATCCGGAGATTGTGAGATCATTGAGACTACCAACGGGATACACATTGTATATTTCGAGTCGGAAGGGCGAACCAACTGGGCGGCGAGTGTCGCTAACGACATTGTGACCGATAGGTTCACCGAGCTTGACACCGGACTCTTATCCGAGTATCCGGTATCTTTTGACGATATACTGATAGCGCAGATTCCAGGCTGAGTCCGCTAAAATGAGGTTCGGCGGCGTTACCGCCGCCGAC
>CAKSOR010000033.1 GCA_934477985.1 uncultured Eubacteriales bacterium | reverse complement strand
CCTTTCCGGCTACCTCGATGCCGCTCTTCTCGAGCAGCGCCATGACGCCAGCCGGTGTGCAGGGCAGAAAATCGTAGTCGCCGATCATTATCCGTCCGACGTTGACCGGATGAAAGGCGTCGACGTCCTTTTTCGGGTCGATGTGCTCGATGACGATCTTGTCGTCGAGATGCTTCGGGAGCGGGAGCTGAACCAGGATTCCGTGGATGTTGTCGTCGTGATTGAGCTTCTCGACGAGCGCCAGCAGCTCAGCCTCGGTCGTCTCCCCGGGGAGCTCGTAGACCTCGGAGTGGAATCCGACCTCCTCGCATGCCTTCTTCTTGTTGCGCACATAGACCTGCGAAGCCGGGTCAGTTCCGACTATCACAACCGCGAGTCCGGGGACTATTCCCTTCTCACGGAGCTCGGCGCACTCAGCCGCGATTTCGGCGCGGACTTCCTTTGAAATCTGCTTTCCGTCAATTATCTTTGCCATCTTTGTTCTCGCTTTCAGTCTCTTCCGGAGCTTCCGGCTTTTTGTCGGATTCCGGCTTTTCGTCAGTCTCGGTCTTCTCTTCGGAGGGCTTGACATCGTAGTTCTCTTCCTCGTGATTTATGACGCCGATGATGCTGTCCTTCCCGGAGCTGTAGACACGGTCGTAAGCCGCGTCGTCGAGCGCCTTGTCCTTCGCCCGCGCGAGTCCGATTATCATCGCGATGATTCCGATGACGAATATCACCGCGCCGACAACCTGCGAGACCCTGATCGTCTCGCCGAAGACCGACTTCATGAAGTAAAGGCTGTCGGTGCGCAGTCCCTCGATGAAGAACCGACCGAAACCGTACCAGATCATATAGAATATCGCGTGCTGTCCGTTGAACTTTTTCTTCTTGTAGAAGATCATCATCAGCGCGAAGCCGATGAGATTCCAGAGCGACTCGTAGAGGAAGGTCGGGTGGTAGTACTTTGTGACCGTCGAACCGGCGTACTGAATGCCCATCCGCCATGGGAGATCGGTCTCGCCGCCGTGAGCCTCGGCGTTCATGAAGTTGCCCCAGCGTCCGATCGTCTGCCCTAAGATGAGTCCAGGCGCGACCATGTCGTACATCTTTCCGGGGGCGATCTTCTTGACCTTCGCGACGACGAAGACGGTCAGAGCGCCAGCGCCGACTCCGCCGAATATCGCGAGTCCGCCCTTGCGGACGTCGAGCACTTCCCAGAGAGAATGGTAGTTCTCGAGCTTCATGAGCACGTAGTAGAGTCTCGCGCCGACCATCGAGAAGATTATCAGGAAAATCGCCAGATCGAGCACGTCGTCGACCTTTATCTTCTCGGATTTCGCGTTGTGGCGCGCGACAAAGAATCCGGCGACCATCGCCAGAGTGATGATTATTCCGTACCACATGATGTCGAATCCGAATATGCTGAACGCCACCGGATTCACCTCGAACCCTTCGATGCCGAGTCCGGGGAATGAGATTATATTGCCCATCTTAATCCTCCTTGAGCGGTTTCACGACCGCCATTGTATACTTTTCCGGTCTGAAGATATCCCGCGCGAGATCTGTCACGTCGTTCTCGGTAATCGCGGCGAGTATGTCGGTGTAGGCGAATATATCCCCGCCGATCATATCGTAGCTCAGAAGGCTGTTGGCGATCTCCTCGGTGCTGTCAAAGCCCTTGACCATCGAGGCGTAGAGAGCGCGCTTCGAGCGTTCGAAATCCTCGGTCGGGATGCCGTTCTTCGCGGCTTGGCAGACCTCACAGAGCCTTTCAAATACGGCTTCGGGGTCTGACGACTCGCCAAAGACGCCGTTATAGGCGAAGCTTATGCCAGACTCATAGCCGAAATCGAACTGGTTCGACAGAAGCCCCTCTTCATAGAGCTTATTGTAGAACCCGCCGGACTTGCCGAACAATACGTCGTTCAGTATCGAGAACGCCGCGTATCGCCTCATCCTGCCGACTCCGTCCCCGGGGAGCGAGGTGTCCTTCATGCCGATCGCGAAGAGCGGCTTTGACGCCTGCATCCGGCACTCGGAGTAAGCGCGCGCGACCTCCGGCTTTTCGACCGGATATGAGCGGATGATCTTCACCGGCGGCTCGTCCTTCAGGAATCTGTCGCAGACCTCGCTTACCTTCTCACAGTCGACGTCGCCGCAGACTATCAGCAGCATGTTCGACAGATTGTAGAAAACACGGAAGCACTCGTAGAGCAGCTCGGGCGTGATCTTCTTTATCGACCCGACCGTACCCGCGACATCAACCTTCGCCGGATGACTTTCGTAGAGATTCTCAAGCATCATGATATAAGCCGCGCGCTGGGGCTGATCCTCGTACATCTTTATCTCCTGGGCGATTATGCCGCGCTCCTTTTCTACGCTCTTATCGGTGAAGTGCGGCGTCTTCACAAAGTCGAGAAGATCTCCGAGCGCCTCGTAGAAATGGTTTGTGCAGGAGAACAGGAAGGCGGTCATGTCGTTCGTCGTGTAGGCGTTCGCGTTCGCGCCGAGAGTGGCGAAGCGGTTGAAGGCGTCGCCGCCATCCGGCTCCTCAAAGAGCTTGTGCTCGAGAAAATGCGCGATTCCGTCGGGCACTTTAGTGAACTTTCCGTCGCTCTCGAGCCGGAACTCATTGTCGACCGAGCCATAGCGCGCCGCGAAGATCGCGTAGAAGGTCGTCAGCTTCTTCGGGAAGACGATGACCCTGAGCCCGCTCTTATGCCTGAAAAGATAGTATTCCTCGCGCAGAAAATCGCTTTTGCGCGTTTCAAGCTCATTCATCATATTCGTCCTCCCCTCCTTCAAGCGTTCCGCGCAGAAAATAGACCGTGTCGGGCGTGACCCTGTTCGCCGCCGCGATGATTTCATCGCGTGTGACTGCTTTCAGGCGCTCGACCATGCCGTCGGGGTCGTCGTCGAGTCCCGAGACGACGCGTCCGAGATACCAGCCCTCGAGCCCGCGCGCGCTGTCAGAGAGCTCGCTGTAGCCGCCGATAAGCGCGAGCAGAGCCGAATTCAGCTCCTCATCGGTGAAATCGCCGCGCTTCATCGCCTCAAGCTGTTCGAATATCGCCTTCTCGGCGATCTCCTTCTTGTCGACCTCAATGCCCGACTGGACGATGATCAGCCCCTTCGGCGCGTCGAAAGCGCTCTGGCAGTAGTAGCATAGGCTCATCTTCTCGCGAACGTTCGTGAAGAGCTTTGACGTGAAAGTCCCGCCTAAGACGGCGTTGAACATCACCGCCGCCGGATATTCGCGGTCGTAAAGACCGACTCCCGAGCGCATTCCTATGACGAGCTTGCCCTGGGATACCGGCATGTCCTCGCCGACCTGCTTCACCGTCTCAGCCGCCCGGATAAACTCTGTTTCCGGTAGCTTTATCGGCTCGCGCGGGTAGGAGAAGAGCTCCGAAAGGCTGGCTGCGAGCTTTTTCTCGTCGCACCGACCTATAAAGAATATCTCGACCGGATAATGCCTCAACGCGTAGGTGTAGTGCTCATAGAGCCCCTCAGGCGTGCAGGCGGCGGTTTCCTCGATTGTACCGGTCTCGGTGAGACGGTAGCGCTCGTTCTCGCACATGGCGCTGATGAGACGGCGGTAGGCGAAAACCGCGGGGTTGTTGACGACTCCGCTTATCGCGTCGATCTGGTTCTGCTTCTCGCTCTCGACGTAATCGGGGTCGAAAGCGCCGTTGACCGTCACGGGGTGAAAGATGAGCTCGGCCAAAATGCCGACCATCTCGGAGGTGATGTCCTCGCCTCCTATCGCGTAGGAGGAGTCGAGCATGTCGGCACAGAGCCCGAAGACCTGGACGTCGCCGCGCTTTGAGCACCTTGTTGAGATTCCCGAGGCGTAGAGATGGTCGAGCCGCTTGTTTATCTCAGCCATATCCGGGTATTTTTCCGAGCCGCGCAGAAGGATATTCGGGATGAGGGAATTCATCGCGTTCGTCCCGGGCTCGAGCGGGGCGAGAAATGAGACCGACATGAAATTCGTCTTGAATTTATCGAGCGGCAGATAATGGAGTCTGACGCCGTCGGCTATATTGATGTTCCGGAGTGACATTATGATTCCTCTGGTTTCTTTTTATTTGCCTGGTGAGTCCGATGACATGTCTCATCACAGTTATCGGACAATTCTATTAGATTTGTTCGATAAACCGACCTTTTAAATTTCGGAGGGTTATCGGACAATTCTATTTTACACCCTGCGAAGGCATTTTTCAACACCAACAATGTAAATTTTCAAAATTTGTTACTTTTATCAGCCAAGTTGAACTCTGATTCATAAAACGGCAAAGAAAATTCAATCTCCGGCTTGACAGATTCGTTTCAATGTGGTATAATATGCGTGAAATTAATTTCGGAAAAGAGGTTTTGGAATGAGCTATTCGATACAAAACGGTCTGCTTTGCAGAGACGGCAAGCCGGTCTTCGGCTTCGGCACGTCGTATTATCCGTCATATCACGAGCGGAAGGTTCCGGTTCCCGAAGACGGCGACCGTGTGGGCGAGCTGAAGAAGGACATCGCCGGGATGGCGGCGGCTGGGTTTCATATAGTCCGATGCGCGGCTCTGGGCGACGTGTGGTACGAGAACGGAAAGACGGCAAGCTCCACGCCGCTTATCGACGCGATCTGCGAGGAAGCCGAAAAGGACGGCATCGGCGTGATGATTCGCTTGCAGGGGTATTCGATGAATATCTCTGGCTACGGCGACACGATGATGATCGACTCAGAGGGCAAGCCGATGGACAAGGGCAAGTGGTACAATTTCGTCCGCGACTCGCTCTTCCACGAGGGGATCAAGCGCGACAACGACAACGGAACGGCGGCGCTTGCCGGGCATTTCAAAGAGTTCCCGTCGGTAATCGGCTACCAGACCTACAACGAGCCGCACTATCCGTCGGGCGGGATATTCGACTATCATCCGGCGACGCTGAACGCCTACCGCGAGTGGCTGAAGGTGAGATTCCCAGAGCTTGCCGAGATGTACGCCGAGCCGCCGCGCTCGCGTCCGGCTGAGAAGGGCGCGGACACCCTGCCCTGGGTAATCTGGCGGCTGTTCTCAATGGAGGCGCTGTCCGACTTTTTGGGGCACTGCTCGGATGTCGCGAAGACCGCGTCGGGGCTCGAGACGATGACATGTCTTACGACCGACCCGACAAACGCCTCAAACGCGGCTCGCGGCGTGAATTTCTTCGACTCGGCTGAGCGGATGGACGCGCTCGGGATAACGCAGTACTACATGATTTCAAAGCCTGAGGCGTTCATAGCGAACATGAATCTTGACCTTGCCTACAGCGCCGCCGCGGTTTATGGCAAGCCGATGTGGATAATCGAGTACGACGCGCGGACAGACATCCCGCCCGAGAATTTCAGAAGGCTCACATATTTAGCGGTCGGAAGCGGCTGCAAGGGGATAATGTACTACCAATGGAGAGGAGATCATGTCTTCCCGGACTCGCCTGAAGGGAACGGCTTCGGACTGCTCAACTGCGACGGCACTCCGACGCCGAATTATCCGAACGCGCTGAGTGTCATATCGCTCGTCTCGAAGCTGTCGGACTACATCGTCAGCGCGAAGAAGTACGACTCGGGCGTCGCGATACTGCACTCTGACTACGCATATATGAACGCCGACGCGGCTGAGAATTCAGGAACCGAGTCGACGTTCGGGAAGCTTGAGAACCGCCAGCTTTCAAAGACGCTCGCGGTCTACACGGAATTGCGGAAGCTCGGCGTCGCGCCGGGATTCTTACGCGCTGAGGATCTTGAGAAAATGAAGCCGCGGGTCGTGATCGTTCCGTCCTGGAAGCTGCTGTCGGACAGCGAGCGCGAGGAGCTGCAAAGCTTCAGCAAGGTCGGGAAGGTCATACTGGGCGACGAGCAGTACCGCTACATGACCGGCTTCATCCCGCTTGGCTACAAGCCGCGCAAGTTCAAGGGAGACTACGACCTCGAGGACATCCTGCGCCTGACCGGCTGCGAGCCGAAGATCCGGCTTTGCGCACCGTCGCACTATGTTTTTGAAGTGCTCGATGGGAACGGGTATTACTTTGTGTCGATAATCAACATAGCGAACGTCGAGCAGCCGCCGTGTGATCTGGCGCTATGTTTCGACGAACCGGTTGGCGGCGCAAAAGTTTACTCCTTCGACCGTCCCGAAGGGTATGAGCCGGAGACCAGCGGCACGCAGATAAGGCTTACAGGCGTTACCGACGGCGCTTTCGTGATCGTCCGGAAGAAATAGGTTTATGTCCGCTCCGGCAGACAGGAACGAAGTTCCCATCCGCGTCGTGCTCGGGCAACCTGCGGCTGCACGGTAAGCGCGAGGCGGACAGCGGGCATGAGACCGCCGCGCCGAGGCGGGAGCAAACGCCATAACATCCAATCGTCCAACGCACGCCAAAAGGGACTGCCTGCCCGGCAGTCCCTTTCTTATGGCGTGAGGTTGTTTTCGCGATAATCACATTTTCCCCGGGTCAATTCACGCTCTGAGCGTGATTCCGAGCTCACGGTCAAGAAGCGTGAGGATCTTCTTCGAGACCTTGTCAGCCTCCTCATCTGTGAGCGTGTGATCCGCGGCGCGGAGCGAGACGCTGAACGCGACCGACTTCTTGCCCTCGCCGAGCTGCTTTCCGCGGTAGACGTCGAAGAGCTTTATCGCCTCGACCGACTTTCCGCCAGCCTTCTTCATCACAGCCTCGATAGCGCCGACCTCGAGTGTGTCGTCGCAGACAAACGCGTAGTCGCGCGTGACCGCCGGGAACTTCGGCAGCGGCTTGAACGCCTTGTCGGGCTTCGATTTCGCCAGAAGATTCTCAAAGTCGATGTCCGCGACATATATCGGCGCGTCAATCGCGTAATTTGCCTGAACCTCAGGGTGAATCTCTCCGAGCTTTCCGAGCAGAGTTCCGTCAGCCGCCACGATCTTCGCGCAGCGTCCCGGATGGAAGGTCGGGTCCTCGGTGTCAGCCACATACGCCGCGTCCCTGATTCCCGCTCTGTCGAGCAGAGTGTCGCACATGCCCTTGAGCGTGTAGAAATCTCCGTCGCGGAAGAATCCGATGACAATCTGCCGTCTCTCGTCCGGGAGCTTCGTCGAATCCTCGTTCGGAATATAAATCTTCGCGAGCTCATAGAGCGCGGTCTTCTCGGCGTGGTAGTTATTATTCCGCGCCAGAACCTCGAGCATCGACGGAATCGCGGTCGTGCGCATAACGCTCGTGTCCTCGCCGAGCGGGTTCGAGATGACTATGGACTTCCTTCTCGGATCATTCTCAGCCATGCGGATTCTGTCGTAATACTTCGGGCTGATGAACGAGAAGGTCTCGCACTCATAGAGCCCCATAGCGCAGAGAATATCGGCGCAGAGCAGCTCAAACTTCTGAGCGGCGGTGCGGCTTCCGGAGGTGATCGGCGTCACGAATCTCGTCGCCTTGATCGTGTTGTAGCCGTAGATTCTGAGAATCTCCTCGGCGATGTCGTTCATGCAGCGGCAGTCGGCTCTGAAGGACGGAACTGTCAGAGTGTCGCCGTCAACCCTGAACTCCAGCTTCTCAAGCACTTCCTTCATATAGTCCGCGCTGACGTCGAGTCCGAGGAACGCGTTGATGCGGTCGACCTCGAGCTTCATCTTATAGGGCTCTTCCCTGCCGCCGTAGACATCGATTGTGCCGTCGACGACCTCACCCGCTCCGAGCAGAGTCACAAGCTCGCAGGCGCGGTCAAGCGCAGGCATCGTATTCTCGGGGTCAAGTCCCTTCTCAAACCGTCCCGAGCTCTCAGTGCGCATTCCCTGACTCTTAGCCGTGACGCGCACCGAGCTTCCGAGGAAGTTCGCGCTCTCAAAGACAACCATCGCGGTGGAGTCGGTGATCTCGCTGTTCGCTCCGCCCATGACTCCGGCGAGCGCGACCGCCTTCTTTTCGTCGGAGATAACGAGATTACTGTGATTCAGCGTGTGGTCGGTGTCGTCAAGCGACCTGAAGACCTCGCCGTCGGCGGCGGTTCTGACGACTATCTTCTTGCCGTCAAGGCAGGAGTAGTCAAACGCGTGCATCGGCTGACCGTACTCGAGCATTACATAGTTCGTGATATCAACGATATTGTTTATCGGTCTGACGCCGGACGCGCGGAGTCTCATTCTCAGCCAGAGCGGCGAGGGCGCGATCTTCACGTTCTTCACGACTCTCGCGGTGTATCTGGGGCAGAGCTTTGAGTCCTTTACCTCGACCGAGAGATAGTTGTCAACCTTGTCGCCGTCGTTCGCGAAGGTCACCTTCGGCGTCGGAAGCGTGAACTTACGCTCGAACGAGACCGCGCTCTCGCGCGAAAGTCCGATCACCGACAGGCAGTCCGGGCGGTTCGAGGTGATCTCAAACTCAACGACCGTGTCCGAGAGGCCGAGCACCTCATGGATATCGTCGCCCGGCTTGCAGTCGATGCCCGAGTCGTTCATGATGAATATTCCGTCCTCAATAGCGCCCGGCATGTCGTGCGTTGTGAGGTTAAGTTCGCCGATCGAGCAGAGCATTCCGTTCGACGGGACTCCGCGGAGCTTGCCCGCCTTGATGTTCACTCCGCCGGGGAGCTTCGAGGGCGCTTTCGCGACCGGAACCATCGCTCCCGCGAATACGTTCTGCGCTCCGGTGACGATCTGCACCGGCTCAGCCTCGCCGATGTCGATCTGGCATACCCAGAGATGATCCGAGTCCGGATGCCTTTCGAGCGAGATGACTTTTCCCGCGACAACATTCTCGATGTCCGCGCCGAGTATCTCGTAGCCTTCGACCTTCGATCCGGTCGCGGTCAGTCTGTCGCAATATGTCTTGGCGTCGATTCCGCTGAGATCAACGAAATCCTTCGCCCAGTTCAGTGAGAGATTCATACTAAAATTCCTTTCTGGTTATTGTTTGTCTGTCACAATAAGCAAACCTTGACTTTGCCGCCGGCGGCTCGCCGGTCAGAACTGGTTTAAGAAGCGCACGTCGTTCTCGTAGAGATAACGCATGTCGTCAATGCCGTACCTTATCATCGTGACGCGCTCGATGCCCATGCCGAACGCGAATCCGCTGTAGACCTCGGGGTCTATGTTGCAGCCGCGCAGAACGTTCGGATGCACCATGCCCGCGCCGAGTATCTCAATCCAGCCCTCGCCCTTGCAGAGCTTGCAGCCCTTTCCGCCGCAGACAAAGCAGGAGACGTCGACCTCAGCCGACGGCTCGGTGAACGGGAAGTGGTGCGGTCTGAATCTGATCTGGGTCGACTCGCCGAACATCGTCTTCGCGAAGGTCTCGAGAGTTCCCTTGAGGTCGCCCATCGTGATTCCCTTGTCGACGACAAGTCCCTCGAGCTGATGGAAGAGCGGCGAGTGTGAAGCGTCGACCGCGTCGGAGCGATAGACACGTCCGGGGGAGATTATTCTGATCGGCGGCTTCTGCTTCTCCATCGTTCTGACCTGCACAGGCGAGGTCTGCGAGCGGAGAAGGATGTTGTCAGTGATGTAGAAGGTATCCTGAGTGTCGCGCGCCGGGTGATTCTCCGGGATATTCAGCGCCTGGAAATTGTAGTAATCGTACTCGACCTCAGGTCCTTCGACGATGCCGAAGCCCATGCCGACAAAGATGTCCTCCATCTCCTTCTGAACCTGCGCGAGCGGATGGCGCTTGCCGATCTCGGGCGCTTTACCGGGCATTGTGACATCGAGGCGCTCGCTCTTCAGCTTCTCCTCGAGAGCCGCGCGCTTGTCAGCCTCGGCTCTTTCGGCAATCGCGTTCTCGATGTACTCGCGAACCTCGTTCGCCAGCTGTCCCACCTTCGGGCGCTCCTCAGCCGAGAGCTGTCCCATTCCGCGAAGGACGCCGGTGAGCTCGCCCTTCTTGCCCAAAAAGCGTATCCTGATCGCCTCAAGGTCGGCGTGAGCGTCCTCGAGCTGTGCCTTTGCAGCTTCACGGATCTCAATAAGTTTCTCTTTCATGTTGTTGTTCCCTTTCTATAGAAAATTCCGATAAAAAAACACGCCCGTCCTCTGCCCGAAAACGGACACAAAGGACGAAGCGATATAACTCCGCGGTACCACCTTAATTCATCGCGAAAGTTTTTCGCGATACACTCGGGACTCTGTAACGTGAGTCGGACGCCGGGAGCTGACGCAAAGTAATAAGTAAAAGTGAAAAGTGAAGAAGTATAGATACTTTGGTTCACACCCGATGCTCAGGAGCGAAATGCACACTCACGGGCAGACAGGTCTTTTCAGCAGGTGACCCTCTCTGTTGTCCGCGCTCTCGTGAAAGGCTTCTCCATCATCGCGTTTATAATAGTATACCACATTTATTTTGAAAATGCAAGGGGTTATCGAAAAAATTCTGACGAATTTCACCGAAAAACCGCCGGCTTTTTCAGTCAAGCAGGATATCCGCGAACTCAGCGTCCGAGAGCTTCGCAATATCAAGCGGCGACGCCTCTATCTGCCAGCCGATCTTTCCGGCGCTGACGAATATCGTGTCGAACTCCTTTGCGGTCTGGTCGATGACCGTCTTATATTTCTTTTTCATTCCGATCGGCGAGCATCCGCCGCGGATATAGCCGGTCACTTTGTTTATGTCGGCGACGTGTATCATCTCGACCGACTTGACTCCGACCGACCTTGCCGCCTTCTTGAGGTCGAGCTCACGCGCGACCGGAACGTCGAAGACATAGTAATTCCTGTCGCTCCCGTGCGTCACGAGCGTCTTGAAGACTTTCCCGACCGGAACGCCCATCGAGTTCGCGACGGTGACGCCGTCCACCGGGTCGTCGTGCTCGTGCGGATAGGTGTGCGGCGTGTAGGGGAGCTTCTCCTTATCGAATATTCTGTATACGTTTGTCTTGAACTCAGCCATTTTTTCCTCCGAATAATTCTTCGCTTATCTCCTTCGAGGCGGTCTTCAGCAGCCCGACATAGTGGTCGATCTCGCTGACCGTCCTGCGCCCGATGAAGCCCGAGAAGGACAGCGCGGCGATTATCTCACCCTCCGGCGAGTATATCGGCACGGCGATGCAGAAACCCTCCTCCTGCGATTCGTGGCGGTCGAGCGCGTAGCCCTGCGCCTTCACCTCTTCGAGCGCCTTTAAAAATTTCTCGCGGCTTGTTATCGTGCTCTCGGTCATTTTCCTGAAATCGATTCCGTCGAGAATCCGGTCGCGCTTAGTCGGCTCGAGCCCGGACAGCAGCACCTTTCCGCAGGCGCTCGCGTGGAACGGCAGCACAGTCCCGACCGGCGGGACATAGTCGACTATCTTCCCAGTGCGCGACTGACCGAGTATATAGCATTTGTCGAGCTCGCGGACGACGAGATTCATCGCCTCGTGCTCGGACTCCGAGAGCTTCGCCATGCGAAAATACGCGATCTCGCGGAGCATCGAGAGGAAGCTCCTTTGAGCGCTTATATAATTCATTCTGACGCCCGCCATGTATTTTTCGTCCCCGTCCTGCCAGACCCAGCCGCGCGCGCAGAGTGTGCGCAGAAGCCGGAAGGTCGTCGCCGGGCTGAGCGAGCATAGCTTCGCGATCTCATTGACGCCGAGCGGCTTTCCGTCCGAGAGCGTCTCGAGGATTATAAGCCCCCGCTCGAGGACCTTTACGTTGCTTGTTTCTTCCATAATTTCTTTCCTTTGAGTTACCGCGCCCCCGGCGGAGCGTAAACCGAACCGACCGAGTACGCCGCCGGCTCTTTTTTATGATTTGTCTCGCTCAGATACTTCTCCTGCGCGTCGAGAAGATGACGGTATTCCTCCGGCATGTTCTCGATTCTGAACCTGTGATTGAGCTCCTCATTCTTCTTGATCAGATAGCCCTCCGGGATCAGGTCGACCCGGTCAGCCTTCTTTCCGAAGCCGTTGTACAGCTCATACGACATCCGGAAGCAGTTCTTCAGAAAGTAAAGATTTATGTCCTCGTTGCAGAGCCGCGTCTTCTGAAGATCCTCATTTTTTCCGGTCGTCGGGACGAACGTCTGAAAGCGCGATGAAGTGAAGCCGTTTCTTATCTCAGTCATCGAGAGCGGCATATTATTTTCGTCGACAAAGTACCCGTCCGTCGTCGGGTAGAGCATGATCCACTTGCCAAACCGCTCGTCGAATATCTCGCAGACAACATGCGAATCGAAATCGAACGGCGAGAACGGATAAAGGAACACCCTTCTAGCGCAAATACCGAGCGCCAGACAGCACTCAGCGAGAATTTTCGCCTTGTTCAGACAGTTTATGCCGTGCTCCTTGTTCTCAAAGCTGTACGCGAGAAGTTCGAGCGCGTTGCACTCGACGTGGTTGTCGTACCACGAGGAATGCGTCAGTCCCGGCGCGAGATAACGCGTCAGGCGCACGGCTCTTTCGAAGGCTGTCCCGGTCTTCGCGACGCTCTCAAGCGCGTAACGCGACCGCAGCTCCTCCCACTCCCTCGCCCCGAGGTCATATGTGAGGCTCGCGTCTTCGCCTTCCGCAAACTCCGGGTAATTGTTGAGGATGCCCCGATACAGATTCCTGAGCTGCTCTTTATACTGATTCATGAGCTCTCCTTTTGTCTGTCGCGTTTGTAGCCCTCGCCCCAGGTGCGCAGCACGTCGATCACCGGTCGCAGGCTATCTCCGAGCGCGGTCAGCGAATACTCGACCTTCGGCGGAACCTCGGCGTAGACCTTGCGGTTCACAAGCCCGCTTGATTCCATATCGCGCAGCTGCGCGGTCAGAACCTTCTGAGAGACGCCGCTGAGCGATTTCCTGAGCTCTCCGAAGCGCTTCGTGCCGTCCATCAGGTCGCGGAGAATCAGAACCTTCCACTTGTCGCCGA
>CAKSOR010000032.1 GCA_934477985.1 uncultured Eubacteriales bacterium | reverse complement strand
ATGTCGAACGAAAGGATCGCCATCCGCTTGTACCACGCAAACTGATACGAGTCCGCGTAAGGCACCTGCTGCGACGAAAAGCTCAGTTTTGACGCGTCGCCAAGGATCGACGCCGCGAGCGATACAAGCGTAGCCGCCGGAATATTCGTCTTCACGATGTTCATCGCGTAATCAATGAGCTCGCTTATCTCGCCGATCGACATCCCCGCCGTGATCTTCTTCATAACCGCCATGATAACGTCACGCTGTCGGCGTGCTCTGCCGAAATCGTTGTCGGTCGAGCGGTTCCGCATGTGGGTCATCGCGAGCTCACTGTCCATGTGATTTACCCCGACAACCAGATCCTGCTTTATGAACGCCGAGTAATAATCGACCTCCGCCTTCGTCAGGTTCACGTCGACTCCGCCGATCTTGTCTATGAAAGCCGCCGCGCCGGTGAAATCAATTACCACGAAATTCTGTAAATCCAGCCCGAACAGATCGTTCATCGTGTTGATTGCAAGCCCCGCGCCGCCGAACGCGTATGCCGTGTTCAGTCTGTTCCAGTCGTGATCCTCGATCGGCACGAGCGCGTCGCGCAGCATCGACACCAGCTTCACTTCCGCTGTTTTCTTGTTGTACGAAACTATCAGCATCGTATCGCTCCGTCCGCGCTCGACCGTCACGTCACGCGCGTCCGTGCCCATCACAAGAATGTTGATAATGTCCTTGTTCTTCTGCGCCACGCTGTACATCGGATACTTCCTGCTGTAAACGCTGACCGCGTTCGCCGCCGTTCCGAACGAATTGTTCTTGTTCTCGGTCGTCTCGGTCTTCGTCGTCTGATCCGCCGGCTTTGTAGTCGGCTCCGAAGTTCCGGTCGATGGTTTTGTGCCGTCGGACGGCTTCGGGCGCGCGGTCTCTACCGTCGGCGCCTGTGTGTCGCGTGGAGCGCGGTAGGTCGTGTCGGCTGAGGTCGCCGCCTCAGTCTCGGTTTCGCTCTCAGTCTCGGCTTCGCTCTCAGCTTCAGTTACCGGCTCGGTCTCAGGCGGATCGGTTATCGGCTCTTCATCCTCCTCCGGAAGATCGGAAATGCCCTCAGAGCCGGTGATCAGCTCAGGATATTCGGGTCGCACATACGAATCCGAACGCTCGACCGGAGTCTCGTTTATGAACGACGTGCGGTGGTATTTCACCAGCAGTATCACCACCGGAATCGCACAGAGCAGGATCAGTATGATAAGCACCGTGATTATGATCTTCGCGGCTCTTCCCTTTTTCTTGTTCTCGTTTTTCATTTGTTTCTCCCCTTCGGGCGGATAAACGCCATTCTCAAGCGCATCGCCGCGCCCAGTATCTGCCTTCGTGCCGAATAGGTCGGAGCCCAGAGAAGTCTGTAAACCCGCATCGGAAGCGAGTCTGACGTATAAACTCTCTTCCCCGTGTCGATCCGCCTCACGACGGCTATCACCATGTCCTCGCTGATAACCTCGCACCAGCTCTGCGCGTCGCCGTTCATCACATACTTTCCGTCAAGGATTTCCCTCACTCTGTGCAGAACGAACGCGCCGTCCCGCCGCCGGAAAAGCAGTATGTCTCCCCGCTTCGGCGACTCTTTTTTCCCTTCAAGCCAAACGGTCGAGCGCCCCGGTCTCAAAAGCGGCAGCATGCTCGTTCCAGTGACACGCAGCGGCACTGTCCCGCCTGACTCAAACAGCTTCACGAACTCATCTCCGTCGCGCTCGGCGTCGATGAGCTTCAGCCCGGCACTCATTCCTCACTCTCCGGGGAATTCCCGGCTTCATCGTACTCATCGCTGATGATCTCAACCGGGCTTTCCTCAGGCTTTTCTTGCTTTTTCTCGCCGTAGCCGTACTTTCCGTAGTGTCCGTAGCCATATTTGTAGCTGTAGTGCGAATATCTGTAGCCGTAGCCATAGTCCGACCAGGCGTCCGGAACGGCGTTCAGTACGCATCCGATCAGCTTTGCGCCGCCAGGGTAGCGCAGCGAATCAAGCGCCTCGAGTATCCTTCCGGCGCGGACGGTGTCATGCCGGACTACCATTATCATCGAGTCGGCGACCTGCGCCACAAGCGACGGCTCTGACGTGAGTCCCGCCGGCGGTGTGTCGATTATGACATAATCGTAGAGCTCGGAAAGCCTTCCGAACAGCTCGCGAAGTTTGTCTATCCCGAGCAGCTTCCAGATGTCGAACGCCGCCGTGTTGAAGTTCATGACCGAGATGCCGTACTCGGAAAGATCGGTGATCTCGCCGGGACGCGTATCGTCTGCCGCCGGCTCGTACATCGGGATGCCGAGCAGCTTGTTGACGCTCGGATTCTTGACGTCCGCGTCGACTATGATAACCGACTTTCCGGTGCGCGCGATCGAGATCGCGAGATTCACTGAGACGGTTGTCTTTCCCTCGCCCGGCGCGGTGCTCGTAAGCATTATCGTCCGCCCGGTCGAGGATGAACTCAAAACCGAGTTTCTGAGCGCGCGGAATGACTCGAGATACGAGTCGCTGACCTTGCTGTTCGTCAGCAGCACGTTCTTACTTATGTCGGTCTTGTACTTCTTGAACGACACCTCCGGCAGAACCGCGACACAATGGCGGTTCAGCCGATTCCGGATGTCCTCGCGCGAGCGGATAGTGCTCCGGCAGAGCGCGTAAAAGACCACCCAGCAGAGCCCGAGCGCAAGTCCCGCGAGCGCTCCCTTAGCCATGCTCGAACGGTAGGAAAAGCGGTTGTATGGCAGAATCGCCTGCTCCGGCGGATTGAGTATCACAAGGTCGGTGTTGCCGATGACATACTCGGCGACCGCCGGATAGTTCCTGATGACCGACAAAAGCACGTCGTAGGTAAGCTCGGCGCTCCGCCCCCGCGCGGTTATCGTGAACATGTTCGTCCCCTTGACGACCGACGCAGAGAGCGTCGCCGGAAGGTACGGAAGCTCCATGTCGTTGCAGATTATCTCGCCCAAAATGTTGCTCTCGATTATCGCCGGGAAGGTCGACGAGAGCTGCGAAGCCGTCGAGCGCGCGTAGGAGAAGGAATACGACGAGATGCCTATCCCAGCCGAGCCCGGCTCCTGTGTGCGCACCGTGAATGTCACCGACGACTCGTACATCGGCGTGTAATTCAGCCGGTTGCGGCAGAACATCAGCCCCGCGCCGACAACCATCAGCAGAAGGCAGAGCCACCAGAATTTCGAAAGACTTCTGAATATCCCGGGAAAATCTATCGAGACCATACCGCTCTCATCCTGGCTCCCGGAGGTCTTTTTTTCAGTCTCACTCATTGTTCTTACCTCCGTCAGCCTTTGTAATTGCGATACTTGTAGTAGCATCCGTAGTTTCCGCCGTGCCTGCCGCTCTCGTCAGCGCCGAGCTGTCCGAGCAGCGAGAACTCGGGTCTGAGATCGTTCAGGATGCAGCCCGCGAACTTCCCGCACTCCTCGGAGAACGAGAGTATCGAGTCGTTGATGTCAGCCGCCGTTACGCGGTCAGTACGGATGACGACGAACGCCGCGTCGGCGAGTCTCGCGATCACCGGCACGTCAGCCGCGGCGAAGAGCGGCGGTGTGTCGATCAGCACATAGTCAAAGACGCCGTCCCTGAACGAGTCTATGATCTCGCTGACTCTGCCGGAATGTATCCAGTCGACATAGTCGTCGTGCGCGGTCATGTTGCAGGCAAGGCAGAGATTCGTGTCCTGATACTGCCTGAAGCGGTAGTCGGCGAGCTTCACTTTTCCGGAAAGAAGGTCGCCGAGATCGGGCTGTCTTGACGGCTTCACGCCGAATATCTTGTGTATCGCCGGCTTCTTGAAGTCCATGTCGAGCAGCGCGACGCGGTTTCCGCGGGCGGCTAGCGAGAGCGCGATGTTCGCGGCTATCGTCGATTTTCCCTCGTTCTCGACGACGCTCGTTATCAGGAAAACCTTCTGTCCCTTCGCGCGGTTCATGTATTCGAGCTTTGTAGAAAGTTTCGAGTAGTTCTCAACGAATCTGAAGCTGGCATAGGAATCGCTTATCAGCAGAGCGGTCTTTTTCTTGGCGACGATACGGCTTCTCAGGCTGCCGTGCGGCTTTTCGTGCACGACACAGCCGATGAGCTGCGCGTCGATCTTCTCGTTGAAGCCGCGTTTGTCCTTGACCGTGTCGCGCAGCACCGAGACCAGCACGACGCATGCGAGGTCGACAAAGGCACAGAGCGCCGCTATCTTCATCCGATTTCCGTCGGGAATGGAGTTCGAGGCGGTTGTCGGCAGGTTCGGCGAGCGCATTATGTCAATCACCGCGTCTGACATCACCGCGTCGGCGATCTCAGGGTAGACCTCAAGCACCGATGAGAGCCCGGTATAGGCTAGCTCGGGCGAGGACGCCGTAACGCTGACCGTGAAAATGTTGGTCTCGTTTATCGGCGCGGAGGTTATCTTTCCGTAGAATTCGCTCTGACCGAGGTTTTCGGCGGCTTTGCGCGCCATGGACGGCTGAACAAAGACGTTCGTGAAAATCTCAGCCATTTCGGACGAGACCGAGACGTTTGCGTAGGTCGAGTAGGACGAGGTATTGCGGATGTTGGCGATCAGCGTCGCGCTGCTCGTGTATTCGGGGCGGTATACGCTGCGGCTGTAGATGCCGACGCCCATGAAGCCGATAAGTCCGGCTAAAACGACCGTCCAGAGGTTCAGAATGACATCGCGGATGAGACTGTGCGGCTCAATCCGGAGCGAAGGGTTTTCGTTCTGATTCATTGTTCCCCTCCTTCGACGACGACAGCCGCTATCTCATATGTGGTCCGACCATCCGAGTCGGTCGCGTAATAGTGAACGAGATAGACGCCCGGGACATTCGTGTCGAGGTCGGTGTCTACCCTGACAGACGGGGTGATGTCCCCGCCGCCGCTTGTGTAGGCGCCAAAGAGATTCCCGGCGGCGTCAAACGTCCCGCCGACAGGTATGTATCTGAGATAGCTCTCAAGCGTGATGACCGGCGCCGCGATGTTGCGCTCCTCGATGAAGACCGGGAGCTCAAGCGACGCGCTTCCGCCCTTTGAGTTCGTGACGCGCGCCTGTATATAAAACACGTCCGAAGAGCCGGCCTGATAGTCGGTCGAGGTTATGATCACGCGGTCGGAGATGTCGCCGTCCATGACGTCGTAAGCGCCAAGGCATTTGGTGATGTTGACGCTCTGCGAAGTGCCGAAGATAAGCGAACGGTTCAAATAGAACTCCGGCTCGGTGTAATCGTCGTAAATAACCTTACGCGACGCCTTGACGACATGGTCGTCGTTGTCCCAGACGGCGTAGGTGACCTTTGAAACGCCCGGCTTGAGAAAGCGCGAGACCGACTCGATTATCACGCGGTCGGTGAGGTCGCCGTCCTTTCTGTCGCTCGCGCTGACGCCCGAGAGCAGTATCTCCGCGCTGTCGTTCACGCTGACATGTATCTCGTCGGAATCAAGCGTCAGTGTCGGAATCGTCGTATCGCGCCGGTCGCCGATCATCGAGACCAGTCCGAGCACGAAGGTCAGGATAAACAGCCCTGTCACGATGAGCTGTAGTATTCTCATTATTACGTCATCCCCTTACACTCCGCCGTAACGTTCGATCCGACGGTTCATTATTATCCTGAACGGATTGTTTTTCATCAGCAGATCGGCGTACCCGATCGACCACTCGGTGCTGATGTATTCATGAATATCAGCAAGATACGGCGTCCGGACATACGGTCCGTGGGCGTCGCTCGCGATGACGTCGGCGAGTCCGGCGTCGGTAAGCGAACGGGCGTTCCCGGAAGCCATCGAGCCGAACGCTCCCTTGAAGCTCCCCTTGTTGAGCTGCAAGACACAGCCCATCGCCCGCAGTTCCTCAGCCGCGCCGCGCTTTGAGATAAAGTCATACCGCTCGGGGTGAGCGACCACCGGAACGAAGCCATGCGTCACCAGCCGGTCGAGCAGCCTGAAAGCCTGTCTTTCCGCCCCCTCGAACGCGAACTCGACGAGCGGATATACCGAGCCGTTGATCGTGAGCAGTTCGCCTGAAAGCAGCATATCGCAGCTCCTGTCATCCAGAAATATCTCCTGTCCCGGGTATAGCGCGAGCTTTATTCCGTGCCGCGCGACGAGTTCGCCGAGCTTTTTGACGACGAGCGGAAGCATTTTGTATTCGTAATCGCTGTCGGGTCTGTAGTGCGGAGTGCACACAAGACCGCTGCACCTGCCCGCGACGGCTATCTCAGCCATCTTCAGCGTGTCGGCGAGGATGTCAGCCCCGTCGTCGACGCCCGGCAGGATGTGACAGTGAATGTCAAACATCGGCTGTCTCCTTTTCATTTGACCTGTGCGAGAAGGTCGGGACTATTTGTGCGAGCCGGTCGACTACCTCGGAGATCTCAACTTCGGGCGAGTCGACGAGCTTCTTTAAGTCGCGCAGCTCCTCCATGAAGACGTCGTTGTCCATCGGGATCGGGTGACCGATGAAAATCTTGTTGTTTTCGGTCTTTTTAAGCCCCTCCTCGTTCATCAGGAGCTCTTCGTAGAGCTTCTCGCCAGGGCGGAGTCCGATGTACTTTATGTTGATGTCGCGCCCCAGAACGAGTCCGGAGAGACGGATCATGTTGCGCGCGAGATCGTCGATCTTGACCGGTTTTCCCATGTCAAGGACGAATATCTCTCCGCCCTTCGCCATCGCCGAAGCCGTCAGCACAAGCTGGCTCGCCTCGGAGATCGTCATGAAGTAACGTATCATCTCGGGATCGGTGACGGTGACGTCGCGGCGCTCCTCGATCTGGCGCTTGAAGAGCGGGATAACCGAGCCGTTCGAGCCGAGCACGTTGCCGAATCTGACCGCCGCGAAGCTGGTATCAGGCGAGACCTTGTCCATGCACTGGATGATCATCTCGCAGACGCGCTTGGTCGCGCCCATTACATTTGTGGGATTGACCGCTTTGTCAGTCGAGATCAGCACGAACTTGCCGACTCCGGCATCGCGCGCGGACAGGCATGTGTTGAACGTGCCGAAGATGTTGTTCTTGACCGCCTCGTCCGGGACGGTCTCCATCAGCGGGACATGCTTATGAGCCGCGGCATGGATGACAAGCTCGGGCTTTTCGGCGTTGAATATGTGTGAAATCTTCGCCCTGTCGCAGACCGTCGCGATGTAGACGACAAGGTCGAGGTCGGGGAATTTCGCGATCAGCTCCTGCTGAATCGAGTAGGCGTTGTTTTCGTAGACGTCGATTATTATAAGCTTTTTCGGCGAGTGTGAGGCGATGCGGCGGCAGAGCTCAGAGCCGATCGAGCCGCCTCCGCCGGTTATCGCGACGACCTTGCCCTCAAGAAAATCGAGCATTCCGTCGTCGGTCAGCGAGACAGGGTCGCGCCCTAAAAGCTCCTCGGGCGTGATGCTTCGAACCTTTGAGATGAGGTTTCCGCGGTCAGCGAGCTCGGTCAGAAGCGGGAGGATCTTTACCTCGCAGCCGGTCTTGAGGCACTGATCGAGTATCTCAGCACGGCGCTCGTTCGAGATCGACGGGATGGCTATGTAGACGCAGTCAACCGCGTATTTGCCGCAGATCGCGCCGATGTCCCCGGTTCCGCCGAGGACGCGGCAGGTACCGATGACTCTGCCCTTTTTCTGGTCGCTGTCGTCAACGAATCCGCAGGGCACGAGACCGCAGCCGGGCGTCGAGTAAATCTCCTCGAGGAGTCTGACGCCAGCCGAGCCCGCGCCGACGATCAGCAGACGCTTTGAGTGCGGGTCAGTCGAGTGCTGGCGATGGGTGATCATCCCCTGATAGACGGCGCGGGAGAGCGTGATCACCGCCGACGCGAGCAAGACCGCGAAGGAATAGAAGACAAACGAGAGCTCCATTATTCCTGAAATCGCGCTTATGCCGCAGGACACCATGCCGGAAATTAACGACACGGCAATCAGGTAGAGATATTCAGTGCTTCCGGCGTAGCGCCAGATTATGCGGTTCACGCGGAAGAAGATTGAGAACAGACAGCAAAGTGCCATGGCGACGAGTATCTCGAGCGTGATTGAAGCGAGCTCCGGACTCTTTCCGGTGTCGATGAAAACCGCCAGATGAACCAGCAGAAACGAGCAGAGGACGATCGCTGAATCGATCAGCTGTAAGATTACGACACGGTGCATCGGCTTTTTTATATGAAGCTGCTTGAAATCGATATTCATGAATTTACCCCTTTGAACTAACAAACTCCGACCGCTCTGCGGTCTGTTTTACATCACAACAAGTCCATTGTATATTATATCACACAATAATCGCTCTGTCAACAGTTATGTTGAATATTTGACAATCATAATTTAAAGAATTTTTTTACAATTTAGCACCAACCCACAAAAAGGCGCTGACGGAAGTCCGCCAGCACCAGTCATAGTTTATTTTCTCTCAACGATCACCGAGACTCCGTCGGGTATCGCGTTCACCGTCGGCTCTCCGCCGATAATCACACGCGCCTTTGCGAGCGCCTCCTCAAGCGAGTGAGCTGGGATCATCTTCAGCGCCGTGATAAGCTCGTCCGGAGCGTCCGATATATAGATCACTCTCGCCTTTGAGATCACGCGGAAGAATATCTGCGCCTCCCACTGGTCTGGCAGAGTCTCGTCGGCGCTCCGTGAAAGCGCCTCGGCTGTGTAGCTCTCGGGGGACTCGGCATTCGCTATCATTCTGTAGAACGACTCTCCGCCGTGTCCGTCGTTCGTCGCGGCGCACATGATTATGACTCCGCCTTTTCTGACGGCTGCTTCGGCGGCGGTCATTCCCTTCACCGCCTGATACACGTTCTGGTCGAGCGGATAACCGCCGTTCGTTGAGATCGCTATGTCGGACGGTTCAACCTTAACGCGGCAGAGCTTATTGAGAAAATCGCATCCGGCGCGGTGCGCCTTTATCGGATCGCCCGCGACAGCGTAAAGTACCCGTTTTTCCTCGTTTATGACGACGTTCACTATGAAACTCAGCTTCGCCATCCGCGCCGCCGCTTCCATATCGACATTTATCGGGTTTCCGTCAAGGATTCCGGTACGCGCCTTATCGCTCGCGATAAACTCCGAGCAGTGATTCCCGAGCACCGTCTTTCTTGCCGCGACTCCGGGCAGAACGCTCTTGCGACCGCCTGAGAATCCAGCGAAAAAGTGCGGCTCGATAAAGCCTTCCGAGACCAGCAAATCCGCTTCGGCGGCATATCTGTTTATCCTGAGCTCCGCGCCAGACGGCAAAACACCCAGCGTTACAAGATTCTCCTCGTCAAGGCAGTCGTGGATGACGATATGCTCGCGCCCGACAAATTCCTTTCCGAATTTGCCCTCGAGTTCTTCCAGTGTGGTGGAGCGGTGACAGCCGGTAGCTATCAGTATCGTTATCTCGGCGTCGGAGTTTCCGCGGCGCAATTCTCGCAGCATCGCCGGCATTATATGCTTGCTCGGCACGGGGCGCGTGTGGTCGCTCGCGATCACGGTGATTTTCCGCTTGCCCTTCGCCAGCTCGCAAAGTCCCGGTGAGCCGATCGGCGACTCCATCGCGCGCTCAACGATCTCATCCTCGCCGAGCCCCGGGTCGTATGAGTTTATCCCCGAGCGCACGACGGCTTTCAGCTCATCGCCGAAATCATGGCTGAGTTCTCCTCTTCCGTATGCGAAACCTACCTTCATTTTATAAGCCCTTTTCCGCAGAAGACCTTCCCGGGGTTCAGAATATCGTTCGGGTCAAAAACCTGCTTTATGCCGCTCATGATTTCAAGCTGAGCGTCGTCGAGGAACTCGCCGAGATAGACCTGCTTTGCGTGTCCGATGCCGTGCTCGCCAGAAACCGCGCCGCGAAGCTCCTTCGCCTTTTTGTACATCTTATCCATCGCCTCGTCGAGTCTCGCTTTCCAGAGCTCGTCAGTGAGATCGTCGCGAAGGACGTAGATATGCAGGTTTCCGTCGCCGGCGTGACCGAAATACTTGATGCGGATTCCGACCTCGTCCTCTAACTTTCCGACATACTCGACCATGTCGTTGATCCGGCTTCTCGGGACAACGACGTCGACCTCGTCCATCTCGGTCGTCGAGTTCTTGATAGCCTCCAGGAACGCTCCGCGCGCCTTCCAGACCGCGTCGCTCCGCTCTTCGGTGTCGAGGATGAAGATGTCCGGCGCGCCGAGCGTCAGGCAGAGCTCCGCGACCGACTCATAGTCACGCTCAATCTCCTCCTTCGTGTTACCGTCGAACTTGAGCAGCAGATAAGCGTCGTAGGCGCGGTCGGGAAACTTCACTCCGAGATAGCTCTCGGCGTCGAGTATGACCTGCCGCTGCATGAACTCGACAGCTGTAGGTATAGCCTTCGACTTGATTATCTCGGGAACGGCGTCGATCGCCTGCTTGAGCGTCGGAAAAGGTATCAGGAGGCTGATGCTCCGCTTTGGCAGAGGGAGAAGCCGCAGGATTGCCTTCGTGACGACGCCGAGCGTGCCCTCTGAACCGACCATCAGATCCTTCAGAGCGTAGCCCGAGCTGTTCTTGACCATCTTTCCGCCGAGCTCAACGACTCTTCCGTCGGCAAGCACGACCTCTAGCCCGCGGACATAGTCGCGTGTGACTCCGTATTTCACCGCGCGCATTCCGCCCGCGTTCGTATTTATGTTTCCTCCGATAGTCGCGGTCTTCTCGCCCGGATCAGGCGGATAGAAGAATCCGTTCTCCTCGGTGAACGCGGCGACCTCCATTAAAAGCACGCCGGGCTCGACGGTCAGCGTGAGATTTTCGCGGTCGAGCTCGAGGATCGACTTCATCCCCGAGAGATCGACGACGATGCCGCCGTTTATCGGCACAGCCGCGCCGACAAGTCCTGTGCCAGCTCCGCGCGGAGTCACCGGAATCCTGTGCTCGTTCGCGTAAGCCATCACCTTAGAGACATCCTCGGTCGACATAGCCTTCACGACTATCTCGGGGCGGCTGCTGACCGCCGACAACTCGTCCCTGCCGTAATCCTCTCCGACCTCCTCGCCGAAGAGCACGCGCTCCGGAGCGACGAGAGTCTTTATATTTTCGTAATCAGCCGCCGTGACTTCACTGTATTTTGACATGTTCTTTTCCTCCGTTAACGACCGAGCTTTTCGATGAGCTTCGGAACGATCTCACAAAGATCGCCGACGATGCCGTAGTGCGCGATGTTGAATATCGGCGCGTTCCTGTCGGTGTTTATCGCGACTATCGTATCCGCGCCCTTCATTCCTGCGGCGAACTGAACCGCGCCCGAGATGCCGCAGGTGATTATCAGCTTCGGTCTGACCGTGCGTCCGCTGAGTCCGATCTGGCGGTTTGCCGGACATTTTCCGTTCTCGACCATCGGTCTGGTGCACGCCCATGTTCCGCCGAGCGCGTCAGCTAACCTCTTCACGAGCTCAAGATCGGCGTCCTTGCAGCCGCGTCCCGCCGCGACGATTATCTCGGCGTTCTCGATGCCCTCGACGACCGGCTTCTTCTCGACAGAAATGATGTCGACGCCCGATTTCAGCTTTTCCGGGGCGATGTCAAAGACTGTCAGCTTACCGAACGGCTCGCAGCGCTTTGCCTGATCCATGACCTTATAGCGGACAGTCGCCATCTGCGGGCGGTTGTTCGGTGTCGCGATCTGAGCCATTATATTGCCGCCGAACGCCGGTCTGATCTGCACGAGATCGGTGTTCTCTTCTATGTCAAGCACGGTACAGTCGGCGGTCAGTCCGGTGCGGAATCTCGCCGCGACTCTGGGCGCCAACTGACGTCCGACTGTCGTCGCGCCGACCAATATTACCGACGGTCTTACGCGGTTCACGAAGTTCTCGAAGACACTCGCGTAGGTCTCCTGGCGGAAGTTCTCGAGCTCGGGGCGGTCATAGACGAAGACCTCGTCGACCGGGTAATTCAGCAGTTCTCTCGCTGAGTCCTTTATGTCCGTGCCCATCATCAGGCAAAAGACCTTGTGACCGAGCTTGTCGGCGAGCTCGCGAGCCTTTCCGATGAGCTCGAGCGTGACCGGGTGTATCTTCCCGGCGATATGCTCGACATAGACGCAGATTCCGTTCCACTCGGATTTGTCGATCACGGGAGCGGTCTTCTCCTCGGTAATCTCGATCTCGCCGTTCTTGCAGCGCTTCGCGCAGACGCCGCACATCTTACAGGCGGAGTTCGTGACGACCCTGCCGTCAGAGATTTCAAGCGCACCGAAGGGACATACCTTCAGGAGTTCCGCGGCGTCGGTTATCTTTTCATTATGTATAATAAGTTTCTTCATTGTCTCTCACCTCCGGCGTATCTGAGCTCGGTCAGCTTGTCAAACAGCTTATCGGTGAGCTCGGATGAGCTTCCCTCCCACATCACGCGCTCGGAATTGTCCTCGGGCGGGAAGATGCGTCTTACCTGTGTCGGCGACGCGGCGAGTCCGTAGTGCTTTGCGTCACGGTCGTCGAAGGAATCGAGCGTAAAGGTCGTGATCTCGCGGTCGGCGGTAGCCTTCTTTCTGACATACGATGGCAGTCTCGGCTGGTAAATGTCCTTGTCGACGCAGATAAGCCCCGGGAAGTTCAGTCTTGCGACCTCAAAGCTGTCGCCCATGTCCATGCGGACGGTTATCGAGCTGTCGTCGACCGAGACTATACCGGTGACTCCGGCGATGCATGGGAGTCCCATGTATTCGCTGACCTCAGCGCCGACCTGAGCCGTGTCGCCGTCAGTCGTCTGCTTGCCGCAGATTATGAGAGCCTGCTGGAGGAGCATATCCGCGATTATACCGCTCTGTACGACAGGGTGCGGCTGCGGCTTAAGGAGGACGAGGCGTGCGGGCAGCTTCCGACCGACGCCCGGCTGCAGGCGGTCCTCAACGCCCGTCACGCCGAGACACTCGAGGTCGGTCTCCATCTCGTCCTGCAGC
>CAKSOR010000031.1 GCA_934477985.1 uncultured Eubacteriales bacterium | reverse complement strand
CACGTGAAGCCGCTCGATCCCGAGGCTGTGTTCGACGCCGAGGTCGAGCTCCGCGAGCAGATGATGACCTGCGTGAAGTTCCTGCGCAGGCATGTGCCGGGGTTTGAGAACATCCGCGTGACCGGGAGCGCTTCGTCGCTCGGCGTGCGTGAGTCCAGACGCGTCATCGGCGATTATGTGCTGACCGGGGAGGATCTGATCGCCGGGCGGAAGTTCGACGACGCCATTGTTCACGACGCGAATTTCTGCATTGACATCCACAATCCCAACGGGGCGGGGCAGTCCGAGACCGAGGGGCGTCCGCACAGGGCGCAGAACTACGACATTCCATATCGCTCGCTCTGCCCGAAGGGGCTTTCGAACCTGCTGACCGCCGGGCGGTGCATCTCGGGCGATCACCGCGCGCACGCCTCGTACCGTGTCATGCGCATCTGCATGGCGGTCGGAAACGCCGCCGGACTCGCCTCGGTGATGGCTTCAAAGACCGGCGACACACGGAATATCGACCTTCAGGCGCTCATAAAGCGTCTGCGTACCAAGGAGGACTGACATGAAACGATTCACCGCGATACTGCTTTTGCTCGCGACTCTTGCGACCTTTGCCTGCGGGACGAACGAGGCTTCCGACGAGACCACGACCTCAGGCGGGACGACGACAACCGCTCCGGTCGTGGATCCGCTCGACGACAACCTTCCCGACGTCGATTACGAGGGCTATGAGTTCAGGATAATCGGCGCGGACAACGACATTCCGATGCTGCTTGTCGAGGAGATGACCGGTTCGCTTGTCGACGACTCGGTGCACAAGGCGAATCAGGCGGTCGAGGAGCGCTTTGGCGTCAAGCTGAAGCAGGTGGTGCTCGACAGCTGGATGAACGGCTCGGCTATCCGCAACTCGATACAGTCGGGCTCTGACGATTTCGACCTGGGCGTCTGCCACGACATAACCGCGGGTAATCTCTCGCTCGAGGGACTGTTCGTCGACTTGAGACAGCTCCCGCACCTCGATTTCGACAAGCCCTGGTGGTCGGACTTCACGGTCGACGGACTGACCGTGAACGGCAGGATGTATATCTTCTCGAACTACTGCGGCTACAACGGGCTTCGCGGCACGAAGACGATGTATGTCAACCTCGACAAGCTCGGGGACTATCATATCGACTCGCCCTACGACATGGTCAGAAACCGCGAGTGGACGCTCGACAAGGTCGTCTCGCTCACAAAGGACATCTACTCCGATCTCGACGGCGACGCCAAGGCTTCGCGCGAGGATTTCTACGGCTTCGCGTTCACCGGGCTCTTCTACGGCTGGCTTGAGAACTTCGGCGTCGAGGCTTATACCAAGGGCGCGGACGGCAGGCTGACACTGACGCTCAACAGCCCCAAGACCGCCACGATAATCGAGAAGGTCAGGAGCTGGCTCTACGGCGGAAATCAGGGCGTCTACTACAAGCAGTCGCATGTCTCGCTCCACGATTACGACAGCTATCCGGTCATGTTCGCCGAGGGCAACTGCCTGTTCACCTACGGCTCGCTCTATGTGCTGATCGAGGAGCTTGTCAAATCGAACGTCAACTACGGAATCCTTCCGATGCCGCTCCTCGACGACAGCCAGGAGAGCTATTACGGCGTCTGCTACGACTCGCCGATGTGGGTCCCGGTCACGATCTCAGACCCTGAGCGCACCGGCGTGATTCTCGAGGCGATGAGCGCCGAGGGCTACAAGAACATCCTCCCCGCCTACAAGGACATCGCCCTCAAGAACCGCTATTCGACCGACTCCGACTCGGCTGAGATGCTCGACATCATCTTCGAAAACCGCGTGCTGAGCTTCTCCTACATCTACGGCGGCGATTCCTCGGCTCAGCGGATACTCAACACGCTGATTCCCTCCGATACGCTTGAGTTCGCCTCGTACTACGCCTCGATAGAGTCCTCGGAGCTTCAGAAGGTCGCTGACTTAAACGAGTTCTTCTCGAAGTGAGCCATGCTTTCCTCCGGCGATGTGATAGCGCTTTAACGCGCTTTACATATGTAAAGGCTATGTCAGAGCTGATATAACCGCTATGCACAAAAGGCAATTGACAAGCCGCGGATTGTGTGTTATAATTTTAACGTAGTCGGAAAGCGACTAATATATCATAACGGAGGATAAAAAAATGGCAAGATTTACTTTACCGAGAGACATCTATCACGGAAAGGACGCGCTCGACGCGCTCAAGTCATTTGAGGGCAAGAAGGCGATTGTCTGCACCGGCGGCGGAAGCATGAAGCGCTTCGGATTCCTTGACAAGGTTGTCAATAACCTGAAGGAGGCTGGAATGGAAGTTCAGCTCTTCGAGGGAATTGAACCCGATCCGTCCGTTGAGACCGTCATGCGCGGCGCTGAGGCTATGGAGAAGTTCCAGCCCGACTGGATCGTCGCTATCGGCGGCGGCTCGCCCATCGACGCGGCTAAGGCTATGTGGATCAAGTACGAGTATCCGGAGTGCACCTTTGAGGATATGTGCAAGGTCTTCGGCATTCCGAAGCTCCGCAGAAAGGCTCACTTCTGCGCTATCTCGTCGACTTCGGGCACGGCTACCGAGGTTACGGCGTTCTCGATCATCACCGATTATTCGAAGGGCATAAAGTACCCGATCGCCGACTTTGAGATCACTCCCGATGTCGCTATCGTCGACCCCGAGCTCGCTCACACGATGCCGCAGAAGCTGGTCGCTCACACAGGTATGGACGCAATGACTCACGCGATCGAGGCATATGTTTCGACGGCTAACTGCGATTTCACCGACCCGCTCGCGCTGCACGCTATCGAGATGATCCAGAAGGATCTCGTCAAGTCCTACAACGGCGATATGGAAGCGCGCGACAACATGCACAACGCTCAGTGTCTCGCCGGAATGGCGTTCTCGAACGCTCTGCTCGGAATTGTCCACTCGATGGCTCACAAGACCGGCGCGGCATTCGCTGACTACGGCGCGCACATCATCCACGGCGCGGCAAACGCAATGTATCTCCCGAAGGTCATCGCGTTCAACGCGAAGGACGAGACCGCGAAGAAGCGCTACGCCTATATTGTCGACCGCATGGGAATCGCCGACAAGACCGCGTCCGACGACGACAAGGTCAAGGCTCTCATTGCTTATCTGCGCGGCATGAACGATCAGCTGAACATTCCGCACAGCATCAACCACTACGGCAAGGACAGCTATCCGACCGAGACCGGTTTCGTTCCGGAGAATGTCTTCCTCGAGAGACTTCCCGAGATCGCGAAGAACGCGATTGCCGACGCCTGCACCGGTTCGAATCCGCGTCAGCCCTCTCAGGAGGAGATGGAGAAGCTCCTCAAGTGTTGCTACTACGACACGGATGTGGAGTTTTAATTCAAGCAGTTTCAAACAAAAGCCTACCCCGCGGTTTATCGCCGCGGGGCTTTTGTTATCTGTAGATTTTGTATGTGAGCGTGTAACGCGAACGGGTCCTCAGAGCAGAGCTCTGAGGATTCCCCCAAGACAGAAAGACGGCAATCAATTACCGCGAGCTGACCTTGACGATTAGACTTCCGCCTTGCATCATGCGCTCCACAGGGAGTTCAAAGTTCGTGAGCTCCTCGCCGTCTATCGACGCGCTCTCGGTGTAAATTCCTTCGCCCTCGCGGATTATCTCGAGCCTGCCGTGCGGGAGGTTCATCACGGCTCGCTTGTATCTCGGTGTGCCGATTATCATCCGCTCTGTGCCGCTGACCGGGAAGAGCCCCAGCGCGTTCCAGATATAGCAGGCGGTCAGTCCTCCGCTGTCGGCGTTGCCGGGGATTCCGCCGCGTCCGGTCGTGAACATCGAGTCGAGCCCCGAGGTTATCACCTCGCAGAGCCTGTCGCGCTCGCCGATCTCGTGCAGGAAATATGGCGCTTCCATGTCGGTCTCGTTGTTGAAGCCCTCAAAACGGCTCGCGAAGCTGTCTGGCTCGGTGTAGCCGAAGAATCTCAGCGCCTCAGCTTTCAGCGTGTCCCTGTCCGACAGATTCAGGCGCTCCGAAAAGTCGCTCACCGGGCGGAAGGAGTAGTTGTAGCGGTTGCCCTCGTAGTACTCTGAATCCTTCCGCATCATGCCGTCGGGGTCGAAAGCTCTCGCGAAGCCGTCGCGCGCCATCTCGTCGTAGCGCTCGGACAATTTGTCCTCACCGAGCCTTTTCGCGAGTAACGAAAGCGACCTCAGGCTCTCCGACATATCGAGCGTGTGCGACGCCATCTCACAGTCGGGATAATCACTGTAGCGCGAAATGTCGTCAGCCGCGAGCCCCAGCAGAAGCTGATAGTCAGCCTTCACGCCGCGCAGACAGGCGTCGGTTATCGAGTACTCAGCGAGCATCCGCGCCTGCTTTGACTCAATCGCTAAGTTGTCCGAAAGGAGCAGGCAGTGCGGATAATGTCCGTTGTGCGTCGCGTAGCTTGCCAGAGTGTTCAGCAGCTTCTCCGAAATGTCGGGGCAGAGCGTGAAGAGAAGCGGGAGCTGAGTCTTGTAGATGTCCCACATCGTGGCGATGTCGGCGACAAAGCCGCCTGACTCGGGCGCTGTTCCGTCGAGCGACGGGAGAAAGTTCTCGCCCGAGAAATCCGCGGGCTTTACGAAGGTGTGGTAGAGATTCGAGTAGAATATCGTCTTTTCACGCTCGTCGTCGGTCTCGATTTCGATGAGCGAGAGCAGCTTTTCCCACTTGTCGGAGGCGGATTTTCTGATTTCGTCGAAGCTCCGGGTGTCGGAGGCGAGCAGCCTGTCGGCGTGCTCTGAGCTTATCAGCGAGATTGCCATGCGTATCTCACATAGACTGCCGCAGTCGATGATGACTCCGGCGCGGTCGGTGGTCTCGGGGACGCTGAATTCACTCTGCTTGATAGTTTCAGTGCCGATGAAGCCAGAGATAACGCTTCCGGCTACCCTCAGCGCGAAGTGCAGGCAGAGCCCTGAGAGCTTCATGTCGGCGTGCACAGTGTCCCCGGTGAAGCGGATAAAGCCTGACGCGGGGCGGCGGGTCGAGGGGTCGTAGAGTCCGTCGGCGGCGAAGTCAATCGCTATTTTCCCGGGAGCTTCAAAGCTGTGGCGGTGGACAATCACCGACTCGCTGACAGTCGCCTCGGAGGTTATTCCGTCGACCGAGACCGAATAGAAGCCGGGTTCAGCGGACTCGGAGGTGATGACGCGCGGCTCGAAGGTCGGGAAATCGCCGTGGAAGGGCGAGGTCAGCGCGTAGTTGTAGTAGACGCGGATAGCGCCCGTGCCGCTCTGGCAGAGGTGCGAGAGCCCGATACAGCGGGGTTCGTCGAAGAGATGACGGATTTTCTCGCCGCTGTTCATGCGGTTAACGCCGTTGCCGGACGGGTAAGCGCCGTCGTAGCCGTGGCAGGCGTACTTGCCGAAGGGCAGAGTGGCGGCGGGCGAGGTGTTGCCTGAGAGACCTTTGATGAAGTGCCATGTGGAAGCGGGGAACGTGGGTTCCGGCAGGTTTATCTCGCCGTTGCCCAAAAAGGGAGAAGCGAAATTTGTGTATCTTTTATTATTCATTACTAATTAATCACTATTCAATATTCACTAAAAAAACGTCGGATTACCATGAACTGAATCCTTGCGCTGTGCTTTCTAGGCGCATTTATTTCGCGAGCTCGTCGTACTTGGCGAGTATCCCTGCAAGCCCGGCTTTGTAGATATTTTCGTTCTCAGCGTAGTTCGAGCCGAGGTCCTCGATCTGAAGCCGGATGAGATTCCGGAACTGACCCGCGAAGATGCCCTTCATGGAGTATGTTCCGCCGCTGATTGTGAGCGAGTAGATTTCGCCGAAGTCAACACGGACGTTGTTCACGATGGTGTCGAACATGTTCGCCGAGTCCGAGTCGGCAAGGTACTTTGTCTTCATCGCCACCTCGAAGTACGCCGGGGTGACGTCGAGATACGAGTAGTAGTTCATCAGCTCAAGCGCCGCCGCCACCGCGTCGGGATTCTGGCAGTTCGTCGCTATTCCGGTGAGGTTTGAGGAGTCGCGAGCCGAGTTGTAGTAACTCTCCTGCGCCTCGTCGAGCTTCGGCATCGGCAGGAGTCCGTAGCCGTCCTTCATGTCGCGGAGATGGGTTTCAGCCGCTCCGAGCGCGCAGACCGCGAACATCGAACGACCATTCGCGAACGCCGTTTTGTAGTCATATCCCTTCGCGCCGAAATAGACTCCCTCGGTCTTCCTGTAGAGCGAGTAGAGCTTCTCGTATGCCGTGACAGCTCTCTCATTGTAGAACGAAAGCTGGGGAATGCCCGACGAATCCTTCGTGCAGAGCCTGATGCCGAGCGCGGAGTTCCACGGTCCGGGGTCGTCCTCGACCATTGTCAGTCCGAAGAAGTCGCCGTCGTCAGCGGTCGAGTTGCCGTTCATGTCGGTGTAGACATCCTTGACAAGCGAGGAGAACTCATCGAGCGTCCACTTGCCGTCGTAGACCAGCTGGTAGAGGAAATCATAGTCCTTGTGGTAGTCGACCACCTTGGTCTGGTTGAAGAAGACGCCCATCAGCGACGACGTGACCGAGAGATTCATCGAGCCGACCGTGTAGTAGAGCTGACCCTTGTAGGTGAGCTCGTCGGCGAAGGTCTGATTCCACCAGGGCTTCGTGAAGTCGACATACTTCAGGTCGTTTACGTTGAGGAGAAGCCCGTCCATGCCGAGAGTCGCGCCGTAGATCTGATAGAAGGCGCAGAGGTCGTATGAGGCGTCGCCAGCCATAACCGCCTGACGCAGAAGGTCGCCGACGGCTTCGCTCGATGCCGTGTTGGTCACGGGAGCGCCGATTATGTTGAACTTCACGCCGATCTCATCCTCGATGCGGGAGTTGCGCTCGAACACGGCGTCGTTGACCACATCGCCGTTCTGGGACTCGACACCGAAGTCAATCGAGTACTGCGGGTCTTCGCGGACAAGGCAGTTGATCGTCACACCGCCGAAATCGAGGTCGGATGGGAGACCGTGCGGGATTATCTTCCTGCCGTACTTGTCGACGGCTTCGGTTACTTCCGTGGGTGTCGTGTCGGCGGTGGTTTCGATGGGCGAGACTTCGCCACCGCATGATGTGACAGCAAGCAGTGAAACAAAAACCATGAGCAGTGATATTGCGCGTTTCATAAACTAACCTCCATTATATTAATAGTGAATAATATACGCTTCGCGTGGGCAATCACTATAGCCATTATAACAAAATATTCGCAGCTTGTCAATACCTTTGACGAAATTCCTGTCGAAAACCTTAACTCCCGCATAAAATATTATCATTTCCATAAAATCCATACGTTGACAATTGCCGCGACATGTGGTAAAATATACCGGGGTGATGAAATGAAACGCTTTGTGAATATACTGCTCGCCGTCCTTATCTGCCTGAACCTCGCGTTCATCTGGGGCAACTCTCTGCTCGACGGACAGAAATCGAACGAGGTCAGCGATAATGTTGTCGAGGTTGTACAGCGGGTCGTTGAGACCATCGCGAAGTCGCGCGGGCAGTCACAGCCGGTGTCGGTCGGGGTTGACCTTTCCTTCCTTGTGCGCAAGGCGGCGCATATGACCGAGTTCTGCCTGTTTGCCGTTCTGCTTACACTGCTCACCCGCGGACGGGGCAGGGTGCGCTGTCCGCTGATTCTCTTTGCCGGGATGTCGGCGGCGCTGATTGACGAGACCATACAGCTTTTCACCGGGCGGAGCTCGATGGTCGCCGACGTCTGGATCGATCTCATCGGCTTCACGGTCGGGCTGACAGTCACCGTCATATTGCAGGCGATAATAAAAAGAGCCCGGAGCGGGTAACTCCGGGTGTTTGGGTCGAGCCTTTATCGGCAGGTGAGAAGAGTTGCGAAGCAACTCATCGAACGGGTCGAGAGCCTGCCAAGGGCAGGTTCTCGATTCCCCCAAGATCAGCCGCAAGCTGACAACCTGCACCAAACTAACCTTGACTTTGCCACCGGCGGCTCGCCGGTTATGCTTTTTTCAGCTCGGCGTCCAGCCAGATTCTGCCGAACTCGAACGCCTCGTAGAGTCCGTTCTTCTTCGTGACCCTGATCACCTTGTGCTCCGGGTCGGTCGACTGTATCTGTACCATGACCTCGTCGGGAACTTTTCTGCCCCCTTCGTCCTTCGTCGAAAGTATGCCCAAGAAGAGGATGTACTTGTCCTCAAGACTGCCATAAAAAATCTGCTGACCCTCGCGGACCAGCGGCTTTCCGTGATACGTCAGGAATTGTGATGCTTCCGCCATAGTGTTACCTCCTGTTGTTATGCTTTTGCTTATATATATTTTACCATATCGGCGGGCTGAATTCTACATGCAAATTGTAAATATTATTGAAAGCTGTCTTTGACGAAACTTTTCGCGCGCAGATGATTGACAATTCGCCCGAAATGTATTATAATATATAGTAGCATGTTTTTTGAAAGGACATCGAAATGAAGAAGATAATCTGCGCTATTCTGCTCGCCGCGACCTGCTTTGCGGCGTTATCCTGCGGCGATGATCAGCCGATAGACAAGCTCCCTGACGAGTCGACTCAGCCTGAGACCACGACCGCTCCGGTAACCTCCGCTCCCGAGACGATGCCGCCCGAGACCACCGAGACCGAGCCCGAAACCACCGCCGAGCCTGAACCCGATCCGATCGTCAACCCTTTGACCGGCGAGAAGTCCGACATCGACTTCGGAAACCGCCGTCCGGTCGCCATCATGATCAACAACATCAAGGAAGCCACGCCACAGGAGGGAGTCTCCTACGCCGACGTCATGTACGAGTGCATTG
Organism: uncultured Eubacteriales bacterium; assembly: GCA_934477985.1. GTDB lineage: Bacteria > Bacillota > Clostridia > Oscillospirales > CAG-272 > Flemingiibacterium. Next base: position 4,108 of record CAKSOR010000031.1, on the reverse strand, counting down.
TCGAGGGAAGCTACACCCGCCTGATGATGCTCGCGATGGACTACGAGAATCTCCCGGTCGTCGGCTCTGTGCGCTCCTCGCGCGAGTACTACCTTGACTTCGCCGCCAACCACGACGCTATCTACATCCACGCCGGGGGGAGCGATCAGGCTTACACCGAGATGGCTCAGCGCAAGGTCGACCACCTGGACGGCGTCAACATGTACATCCCCGGCATGTTCTACCGCGACTCCTGGCGTCAGCAGAATATGGGCTTCGAGCACAGTCTTATGACCGACGGCAAGAAGATCGCCGCCGGAATCGAGTATGTGAAGTGCCGCACCGAGCTCGTCGACGACTTCGACTCGCCGCTTGATTTCATCAAGCCCGGAGCGGTCATAACGCCAAAGAACCCCGGAACTTACCTCCAGGTCACTTACCACGCCGGTCACAAGCCCTTTTTCAAGTACAACGAGGACGAGGGCGTCTACTACCGCTGGCAGTTCAAGGGAGATAAACACATCGACAACACCGCCAACAAGCAGCTTTCGTTCACCAACGTAATCGTTCTTTACCTCCCGACCGTCAACACCAACGACGCCAAGGGGCACAAGGACGTCGAGACTGTCGGCTCGGGCGACGGCTACTACTTCACTATGGGCGGCTACGAGGAGATCACCTGGAAGAAGTCGGGCGTCGACACTCCGATAAAGCTCTATGACACCGACGGAAACGAGATCATGATAAACCGCGGCAAGACCTTCTTCCAGGTCTGCACGACCTCGATGCGCGACACGACGGTCATCGAGTGACTTTAAGCCTCTCGCGGGTCAGCAGGCGCTTCAGAGCCCTGCCGCTGAAGGGAATCAGCGGGTAGAGATAGTTGCGCTTTCCGTTGGCTGTCGGGTTTATCGCCGCTAAAACAACAATCAGGACGAGCCCCGCGACATAGCCCCACAGGCTGAGAAGCCAGGTCAGCGCGAGCAATATCATCCGCATAAACTTGAAGGCGTAGCCGAGCTCATAGCTCGACTGCGAGAAGTTCGCGACCGCGGCAAACGCCATGCAGACAATCACCTCGGGGACAAACCAGCCGACCTGCACCGCGAAGTCGCCGAGTATCAGCCCGCCGACAACTCCGAATGTACCGCTCAGCGAGCTCGGTGTGTTCATGCTGGCGAGCTTCAGACCGTCCAGCGCGAACTCTGTCAGGAAAAGCTGCGCGATAATCGGCAGACTGTGTTCGCTTGTCACCCTGATGAAGGCGAGCCAGTCGGGAATCCACACCGGATTTGTGATCAGCAGATACCAGGTCGGCGTGACAAGCAGTGTCATCAGGAACACTATATAGCGTAAAATCCGCAGGTATGAGCCGGTGAGCGGCGGAAAATAATAATCGTCGGTCTCCTGCATGAAATCGAGCAGACAGGTCGGCAGTATCATAGCCTCGGGCGAGGTGTCGCACAATATCACCACGTAACCCTCTAAAATCTGCGCCGCCGCGGCGTCCGGACGTTCAGTGTACCTGAACTTCGGGAAGGGGTCGTACCACCTCCGCCGGACTAAGCACTCGGCGAGGCTCTGCTGACCGAGAGTCAGCGCGTCGACCTTTACCGACGAGATTTTGTCCCGCAGGAGCTTCACATAGTCGCTGTCAGCCCTGCCCTCGATGTAGGCGAGCACCACATCGCTCTGCGACGCCGTGCCGACCGTCAGCTTCTCAAACCTGAGCTTCGGGTCGCGGATTCTGCGGCGGATCAGGGTCGAGTTCTTCTTGACCGTCTCGTTGAACGAGTCGTGCGCGCCGCGCAGAACCCGGTCGTTTTCAGACCCCTCGATGCCGCGCGTCGGATAGCTCCGCACGTCGATTATAAGCATTTTGTCGAAGCCCTCGACCAGCATCCCGGCTGTGCCCGACAGCACGAAGTAAACGAATTTGTCGGCGTCCGGCTCGACACTCACCTCGGTGCAGGGCATCGACTCCGACACAAAGTCGCGGATGGATTCGGCGTCAGGCGCGTCGGTGAGCCCGGTCAGGTAGACATACAGTCTTTGCAGTATATCCGAGTCGATGAAGCTGTCGATGTAGTAGAACCGCGCGCGGCGTCCCGCCATGCTGACCTCGCGGCTGATGAAATCGTAGTTTCTGTCGACGGCGAACAGTTCGTCAAGGCGCTTTACAGCCGCGTCGTAGCTTTTGAGCATTCAATCACCCCGGAGGGTAGTATTGACAGTCAGAGCCCGAAATATTCGATGATTCCGTTGTAGATTCCGCGGGCGATCAGTCCGGGGTCGGAAGCCATCAGAGCGGCTTCGGTGGGATTTGTTATGTAGCCCATCTCGACGAGCACCGCGGGCATGTAAGTGCGGCGCAGGACATAGAGCGACGGACGTTCAAACACTCCGCGCTCCGGGAAGCCGGTGAGTCCGGATAACTCCGACACAATGTCCGAGCCGAGCCTGTAGGCGGGTGAGTCAGCCGAGAAGACATAGGCTTCGACGCCGCGCCCCGAGGGACTCGAGTAGGCGTTGGTGTGCAGGCTGATGAAGTAATCAGCGCCCCAGGAATTGGCGGCGTTGACGCGGGCGGCGAGGCTTGAGGTGTTGCTGGTGCCGAGGACTTCGTCGGGTGAGTTTCGCGAGAGCCTGACATCGAAATTGCCGTTCTGGCGGAGAAGTTCGGCGAGCGCGACGCCGACTGAGTAGGTAATGTCCTGTTCGCGGTATCCGTTGCCTTCCGCGCCCGCGTTTGGGTTGACGGGATTGTGTCCTTGGTCGATAAACAGCTTAATCATCAGAATAGCTCCCTTTTATTATTAATTATTCACCGGGGTGCCCCCGGGGGCAAAGTCAAATATTGTTTTTGGTAAGCGTTTGCTCATCGCTGATCTTGGGGGATCGAGAAGCCCAGGCAACGCCTGAACTTCTCGACCCGTTCGGGCGTTGCCCTCACCTGCCGGAAAAAAGAGGAGACAATAAAAACATAAAGGATTTTTTGAAAATTACGTGTCAACGCGTCAATTCGCACTACAGTAATAGAAAATCTTGGCACATTGACACTAAAAAACACAAAACTCCCTTAGAAAAAATTCAACATGTGCTACAGCAATAGAAAGTCTTGACGTATTGACACCAAAAAACCGAAAAATCCCTTAGAATATTTTACGGGGTGCCCCCGCGGGCAGTCATCAAGGTTTGCCCGTGGTAATTGTTTATCAGTGGCTTATCATACGTAGCTCAGGCTTTGCCTTCGCCTCCCGATGGAGGTATTGGGGTTAATCACGGTCTGCCAATCATATATTTATGCCAGAGAAGAGGAACTTATGAAAGAAATAAAACGCATCCTGAGCTTCACACGCCGCGCGGTGGATGATTACTCGATGATAGACGATGGGGACAGGATAGCTGTCGGTATCTCCGGCGGTAAGGATTCGCTCACATTATTGTACGCCCTCTCTGAGCTCAGGAGATTCTACCCGAAGAAATTCGGACTGGTCGCTATAACTGTGGATATGGGCTTCGACACTCCTGTGGATTTTTCGGAGGTTCAGAAGCTCTGCGATGAGCTGGGAGTGCCATATGTAATTGTAAGCACAAATATTGCCAACGTCGTCTTCAACCTCAGGAAGGAGAAGAACCCCTGCGGACTCTGCGCCAAAATGCGGCGCGGCGCTCTCCACGACGAGTGCAAACGCCAGGGATGCAATAAGCTCGCGCTCGGTCACCATTTCGACGACGTGGTCGATACCTTCATGCTCAATCTCTTCTACGAGGGCAGACTGGGTTCATTCTCACCGGTAACATACCTCTCAAGGAAGGACCTCACGATGATAAGACCCCTGCTGTACGCTCAGGAGAAGGATGTACGCTACTTTATAAACCACCATCCCTTACCGGTTATAAAATCCCCCTGTCCGGCTGATAAGCATACTGAGAGAGAGTCTATGAAACAGCTTCTGGCTTCTCTTGAGAGGAATAACAAGGGCTTGAGGCACAGAATATTCGGCGCTTTGCAGAAGGCTGGAATAGATGGTTATAAAGAGGGAAAATTAGTGGTATTCCCGGATGATTGAGTGAACTACCCCATAAAAAAATATTCTAAGGGATTTTTGCGTTTTTTGGTGTCAAT
>CAKSOR010000030.1 GCA_934477985.1 uncultured Eubacteriales bacterium | reverse complement strand
GCCTTCGCGCGCGGGAGATACTGAAGGCTCCGGTAGCCGAACTGATTGAAAAATCCAAAGGTCGCGAGCTCGTCCGGGCCAAGCGTCGGGGCGGCGTAGGTCTTGTCGAACAGCCATCTCGAAAGCCCCGCGATCTGTTCATCGGGGTACTCGGCGGCTATCTGCAACAGCACATCGCCGGTCGGTCGGAAGATCGCGGCGCAGTCTCCGAAGTTCGCGCTACGCGGATAGGCTTTTCCGCCCATTTCGAGCGGCTTCATGCAGAAGTGGCTTGATACCGCCCACTTTACGGTGTGCGCGAGCGGGTCGAGCGGGAGACGCGCGGCGAGCGCCGGGTCAAACCTTATCAGCACCTCGCGCAGATGCGAGAGGGTCAGCGACGCGTAGTTTCCGTACTGCAAGGTCTCGCCGTATCCGTCCTCGTCGTAGAGTCCGGCGCAGACATCGTTGTAGAGCGCGATCGCGTTCTCGATCTCCCCGCGCTCGCCGAGTATCGCCGCGGCGGTCGCGTAGCCCGACAGCAGCACGCAGAACCAGTTGTTCCGGTTTCCGACCTCGGTATAGCGCTTGCAGAGCGCGAGCCCCTTTTCGCGGAGCGCCGCGATGATGTTCGCCTTCTCCTCGCCGCCGAATAGCTCAGGCGCGAGATCATAGGCGGTCGCAACGGCGTTAGTGACATGCGCGGTCTCAAGCGCGCCGATCTTGTGCTCGCCGTGATTTCTGAACCACGGACCTATCCACTCGTCGACCGACAGCTCGCATAGCCCGACAATCCGATCGTGAAGCCACTTTCCGAGCCTTTCATCATGTCCGAGCGCCCAGACGAACGCGGCGTCGGATACGCGCTCCCAGACGAGATGCCACCATTCCTGCGTATCGGAGCTCTGGACGAGCTTATCCTCGAGCGTATTCCGCGTAGTGCGCGCGATCAGAGCGTCGCGTAGAGCCGCGAGCTGTGGGTCGGTCGAGCTCCGTATGAGTCCGAGTTCCTTTTCTGTTACTAACATAACTATTCCTTTCAGTATTCGAGCGTGATCTCGCAGAGCCCGGCGAGACCGTCCTTCATCGAGTTGCAGAGCACCCTTGAGCCGTCGGGCGAGAAGACCGGGTGATGGCAGACAAAATAGCGGTTTCTGCCCTTAGGTATCGTCACGCCCTCGACCCGTTTTCCGAGCCGGATTTCAAGCTCCTCGCGACCGTCCTTCAAGAAGAGCACTCTTCCTTGCCTGCCCCACGCGCCGTCGGTGACGATGACGCTCCTGTCAGCCGGGCTGACCGACGGATGTCCGCCGATGAAAGCCGAGTCGCTCAGCTTGCGGAGATTCTTTCCGTCACGGTCGACCGCGTATAGCCGGTTCGGCTCGCCGTCGCCGTAATAGCCGAGCAGTTCGCCATCGTTGTCCCATGACCAGTGAACGCCGGTCTTCTCGAAATTCATGTCGAGCGCCTGGGCGAGGTTCGAGATTTGTTTTGTCACAGGGTCGAAATCCGCCGTGAAAAGGCTCATCACATGCGGTTCGCCGCGGCTTCGTCCGGTGCAGTGATTTCCGAAGTGGAACATCACGCGCTTTCCGGCGCGGTCGAAGCGCGCGCAGTAGACCATCAGCGTAAGTCCGTTCGGGTACTTTTTGTCCTCCTCGAGCAATCGTTCACGTAGCGGATGAACCTTCAGAATGTCGTTTATGCTCAGAACGAGTTTCTTCTCTCCGGTGAGCGGCGACGCCATGAAGAGTCCGTGCTCGTCCCGCGCCTCAAATGGGATCGGACTCTCCTCGGGGTGATAACCTCCGTCGCGGTAGCCCGAGGCGTAATACATGCCCGAAAGTCCGTAGAGAAACGGCTCGCCATAGACCGGAGTGCCCTCACAGTCGGCGTCGATCGTCTCTTCGTGCCCGGTCGAAAGCTCGCGCACCGTGACGCGCGGTTTTGTCGGGTCGCCGTCGGACGACTGATAGTAGACATACCTGCAATCGCGCCCCCAGGACTGCCAGAAGCCTGTGTGATAGAAGATCGCGCTGACTCTCTGCTTTCCGAAGCGGTCGATGACTCTTCCATCCGTGTCGAGTATGAAGACCTCGCCGATCCCGCTGTCGGGGTAGCACCCGGCGCAGAGTATCCGCCCCGAGCCGTCGGTCGCGTAGGGGTCGAGCGTGTAATAGCTGTGGACGACCCACCTTCCGTCTATCCTGACTTCGCGGATATTAGCGGCTTTCATTAAATTTCCTCCTTTTTCCTCACCTCGCGCGCCGGGATGCCGACCCAAACGCTGCCGGGCTCTGAATCCTTGTTCATCACAGCGTTCGCGCCGATTTTCGTGCCGTCGCCGAGATTCACCGCGCCGATGACCTTGCAGCCCGCAAAGAGCGTGCAGTCGTCTCCGACCTTCGGCTGAAGCCCGAGCTTGTAGTCGCCGTTGTTGCGGCTTCCGAGCGTGACGTTCTGGAAGACAGCGCAATTACTGCCGAGCCTAACCGCCTGACCGATGATTATCGAGGTCGGATGCGGCAATCTCAGCCCGAGCCCGATCTCGGTCTTTGCGCCGACAAAGATCCCGTAGCACCTCGCGAGCCGACTCTTTGTAAAGATCGCACGCCATTTGTGACCGACCCTCTCGTGGTACTGGTACTTCCGAACGAGCATCACAGCGTGCTTCGACGGTTCGAGACGCGCTCTTATCGCCATGCCGAGCCACGGCTTTTTCCCGCCGTAGACCTCGGTCGAAAGGCATTTTTTCAGCCAGATTTTTTCAGAGTTCATTTCAGCTTCGCCGCCTCAACGAGCGCCAGGATGACCGGTCCCGCGCCGTGTGGTTCATCCTTGAAGGACGGACGGTGCGTGAGATAGGCTTCGACCGAGCCGTCGCCCGGGCAGAGACAGCCGGGACAGCTGTGGTTGGTGCTTCCGTCCTCTCCGACCGAGTAGGCGATAAGTGCGCTCAAACCGTTCTCAACGATCGGCTTCCAGGAGTCGTCGAGCAGTCCGAGCCGGATTCCGGTCGCGAGCGCCGCTAAAATCAATCCGCTTCCGCTCGTCTCGTCATAGGACCCGGTGCGGTCGGAGGTGATCTCCTGTCTCCAGAGCCCGCGCGGGGATATGAAGCTCCGGAGCGCTTCGGCGTGAGCCTTGAAATAAGCCTCACAGCGCAGCTTTTCGGGATGTTCGGCGGGCAGAAACTCGCAGAGCATCGAGAGCGGATAGATCCCCCAGCCGTTTCCGCGACTCCAGTGATCGTCGGAGATCTTCATGAAGGTCTCGTCGCCGTCGCAGAATCCGCGCGCCTGATGAAGCAGCTGGTTCGTTTCGTCGCGGAAGATGTCGTACATCGTCAACGTCTGGAAAACCGCCTCGTCTATGTAACGGCGCTCGTCAAGCCGCAGCCCGGCAAAGAGCAGGAAGGGAGTCGCCGCCGTCGCGACGTCAATCCAGATCTTTCTCTCTCCGCCGTCCCAGGGCATCGAGATCACACCGTCGGCGCTGCGCTTCGCGGTCATCAGCTCCTCGGCGTATTCGCGCAGCTCGCCGTCGCGCCCCTCAATGAAGCCGTCGAACACCGCGCGCGCCTTCGCGATTCCGCCGACGCGGTAGCTCGGGAAGTTGTAGCGCGGATGCTTCACATTGTCCGGGAAAGCCCCGAGCACCTCGCGGAGCAGCGGGAGATATTCGGAGTCGACCTCGGTCATGCCGACCAGCCCGATCGACGCGATTATTCCGTAGTAGTGCGTCATCTCCGGGTTCACCTTTTCGCGGTAGTGCGACAGAATTTTCGCGGCAAGTTCGATATTGTTCATCCCGCACCTCACAGATTCAGAAAGCTCTCAAAGTTTATCTCGCTGACCGCGACGCGCTCGTCGAGCGAGAGAACAAACATAATTACGTCGGCGACGTCAGAAGCCTTCAGCAGCTTCGAGCGGTCGACCTTGCGCTCGCCCCAGAACGGAGTGTCCGCGCCGCCTGGATTGAGCGTCGTGACCCTGATGTTCTTCTCCTTGAGCTGTATCGCCGCGCCCGCCGAGAGCATGTTGACAGCGGCTTTCGCGGTGCAGTAGAGCGGAGCGTTGCCGTTCGCGCGCTTCGCCGCCATCGAGCCGATGTTTATGATCTGCCCGCCGTTCGTGTTCGTTCTGGCGAAGTGCTTTGTCGCGAGGAACGTGCCCTTGACGTTGACGTCGATCGTCAGATCGAAGTCGGCTTCGTCCATGTCCCAGATCTTCGCCGGGATGCTGAGTCCTGCGAGATTCAGAAGAATGTCCGGCGCGCCGAGCCTTTCGGCGATCTCGTCAAACGCTGCCCTGACCGCGCTCTCGTCGCGGACATCGACCTCCTTCAAAAAAGCTCCGAGCCCGGACATCTCAGCGAGTCCCTTCGCGTCGTTCGAGAGGAGCGCCAGCTTCGCGCCGGCCTCAGCGAGCCGCTTCGAGATCTCGCGTCCCATTCCGCCGCTCGCGCCGGTGATGACGATGACTTTGCCTGTTAATTTCTCCATGATATTTTCTCCTTTTGGTAAATTGATCAGAAATAACCGCCATTGCGGACGACCTCGGAGGGCGAGCTGCCGCTTTCGACCTGCTTCTTGATGTCCTCCTCGCCGAAAGCGATTCTCTCGGCTTCGAGAAGCACGTCATACGCGATGTCGCGCGGCACGACAAGCACTCCGTCGATGTCGCCGAAAACTATATCGCCTGGCTTCACGATCACACTGCCGACCTTCACGGGAATCTGGAAGTCGACCATCCGGAAGCGCCCGAGCATGCCGTTCGACGAGCGGTAGCGGCAGAAGACCGGGAATTTCAGCCCGAGTATCTTACCGGTGTCGCGTATTCCGCCGTCGACGACCGCGCCGAGACAGCCGCGCTTCTTCGCCGCCATCGTCATTATCTCACCCCACTGCGCCGATTCGTCGTCGCTGTCGGTGTCCCAGACCGCGACTGAGCCGGGCGTCAGCGCCTCGAGCATTTCGGCGCGCTTCTCCATCTCTCCCTCGAGCGTCAGGTTTTTAGCGCCCTTTATTGTGAAGGCGACGCCGCAGACCTTCATCTCGTCGCGCAGCGGCATGATATTGTTCGGGAGGGTCTGGAAGAGGAATCCGCGGCTTCTGAGCGCGTCGTTGACCGCGGCGGTGAAGGTCTTCTCCATCCGCGCACAGAGCTCGTGATCCGGGATCGGAAGCGGTTTGTTTGTCATTTTGATTTTTCCTTTCAAATAACTCTTGATTTTTTGTCACATGTGTGATATAATAACCTCGAGGTGATGAACTTGACTGATTATCGTGAACTTGACTTGCAGATCGGATTGCCGATGTTTGTAGTCGAGCGCAAACCCGATCCGCTCTGGAAATACGCCGGGAAAACCCGCCACGACCACTGCATAATCGGCTACGCGAAGAGCGGCGGAGCTCTCTACAGCGTCGGCGGCAGAAACTTCAATGTCGGCAAGGGCGATGTCGTGCTCTTCGGAATGAATCAGATTCACAGCGCGAGGAGCGATCCGGACGACCCGTGGTCGTTCTATTCGACCTGTTTCTCGCTCGATTTCGGCGACAATGAGTCGAGAGACCTCTTTCTCTCACTGCCGAACGTATTCAGGTGCAGCGACAGTCCGAAGCTCGCGTCGGATTTCGCCGAGCTCAGCCGGGTCTGGTCGACCAAGGGCAAGGGCTACCGCCTCAAGTGCCGCAGCCTTCTGCTCGACATCATCTACATCATCCTGAGCGACGAGGATCGCAGGCGCTTCTCAAGTGCGCATTACGAGCGGATCTCGGAGATCATCGACAGGATGCGCGAGGACATTACGAAAACCTGGTCGGTCGCCGAGCTGTCCGAGCTCTCGGGACTCTCCGAGTCGCACTTCCGAATGCTCTTCAAGCAGATGACCGGCTACACGACAGTTCAGTTCCAGAATCACCTCCGGATCGACAAGGCGAAAGACCTTCTGCTCAGTAAGAGCTGCAACGTCACCGAGACTGCGCTCGCGGTCGGCTTCACCGACGTCTATTACTTCTCGCGGCTCTTCAAGAAGCTTACCGGGCAAAATCCGTCCGAGTTCACCTGAGCTTCTCTGTGGTTAAATTATACATCATCTTTCGAGAGATTTCAATGTTTTTTCTGACGAATTTGCACAATCTGCTTATTTACTTAATCGAGTAGGAGGCTCTCCAACCTCGAGAGCCGACCTCTCACACCACCGTGCGTACGACCGGTACACGGCGGTTCAACCGCATAAGTGCAAGGACTCGTAGCAGCTCCAGATACTAAAGTATCCCGCTGCCGCGAGTCTTTCGTTTGTAATGGAACATTTCAATACCGGACTTCCGGCAATACGCCAGTAGCCCAGTCTGGAATTCCCCCACTGGTAAGCCTTGTCAGCCGGGATGCCCAGCTTTCTTAGATTGGTCACCTTCGTTTTGGGTTTCTTCCACTGCTTCCAGATGTACATCCGGAACCTGCGCCGAAGCCATTCATCCCAGGACATCATCGTCCGCTTCATATCGGCTACACGAAAATAGCCAATCCAGCCACGGATAAATACTTTTACTTCCTGCATCACGCTACGGACATTGCGTCCGCGATTGCGCTTTGTAAGAAGCTTCAGCTTTTCTTTTGCCTTGTTAAGTGACCTTTGGTGCGCACGGATATAGACGCCGCTTCCATTCTTGCCCAGGCAGAATCCAAGAAACTTGAGATTCTTCTGTGCGAATACGCTGGTCGCCTTGCTCTTTTCCGCGTTCATTTTCAGTCTCAGCTTGCCTTCCAGATACTTCCGGCAGGATTCCAGCTGTCGCTCTGCCGCGCGCTTACTCTTGGCAAACACCACAATGTCGTCCGCATACCGAACCAGCTTCACTCCTCTGCTGTTCATCTCCCAATAGCATAGTTCCATCGGATTGTCAAGCGTTTTTTCGATTCGACAAATATATATGTGCATTCAACACGAAATCGAGAATAAACAGACCAACTTTTATGCCATACCGACATTCGCACATCCGCTCTTCCTAAATTGTGCGGTATTGTCTTACCCAAAAAAGGAAGGCACGAAAGAGAGAAAACGCAGGTGATTTTCTCTTGAAATGAGCAAATTTACGGCCTGCGAACACATGGTTTACAGGCTTAAAACGGCGGAGTGGGTGGAATTCCTCTAAAGCGGCTTTTCTAACCGTTTTTATGGAGTTAAGCCACTGATGTAATGCATAGTTCAGTCGGTTCGGCGAGCCGTGCCAATAGAAAGTGCAAGGATTTTGCGCCTGTTTGGGCAAAATCCTTGCACTTGAACAAAGGCATTTGACCTTGAAAGCCTTGTATTTTTCAAGGCTTCCGGGTTTATTCAGCAGACATTATGCTATAATAATGAAGACGAAAATGTAAATCTGCATCAGGACAAACACGCTGATGCATGTGTAAGACAAGAGAGGTGACCTGATTGCAGAACACGAATCTGCTTACCATTCGCTCCGACCGGCAGGACATTGGACTGGATATCCGCACGATTCTTTACATCAACATCAGTGAGAACATTGCGGAGATTCATACCTCCGGCGGGAAAACCTACAAGACACGCATGACTTTGGAAAAGCTGGAAAGTAAACTGGGGGACGGCTTTCTCAAGCCCCATCGCAGCAGGCTGGTGTCGGTGATGGCCATTCATAACATTACAGACAAGATCAACCTGAACAACGGCGAACGGATCAGCTATGTTGCCCGGAAGAAGAAGGAGTTGATTGCCGAGCTGAACGAAAAGCGGGTGCGGCTGATTAACAACATTGGCAGCGAAACGCTGTCTGTGCCCGATGACGAGCTGCATGCACAGTACCGCTGCTTTGATACGCTGCCGATTGCGTTCACTGATATTGAAATGGTGCTCGATGAGGACAAAAACGCTGTCGACTGGATTTTCCGATATGCCAATCCCGCGCTTGCGCGGTTGGAAAAGACGCCGCTGCATGAGCTGATCGGGCGCTCGTTCCGCAGCGTGTTTCCCAACATGGACAGCAAGTGGCTGAAAAACTACGAACGCGCCGCACTCTACGGTGAAACACTCGTAATGATCGCCCACAGCCCGGAGATCGACACTTTTTTGAAAATTATCTGCTTTCCGACCCAGCCCGGGCATTGCGGCTGCCTGCTGTTCGACATTGCAGAGATGAAATTTGCAGAGGACAGCGGTGACGCGCACAACGCCAAGCTGCGGTATTTCGCAAAAATGCTGGAACAACTTGTCTGATTGCTGCATTTGCAGCCGGAAATAGTCTTCAAGTAGGAGAAAATATGAGAAAACACAAATTGGCATGGGGAGCTCCCCAAGACCCAACGGATACCCGTTGGGGCAAAAAGGTCATTGCTCTCTTTTTGAGTTTGACGATGTGCCTGAGTACGCTGCCGACGATGGCGCTGGCAGCCGAGAACAACAGCACTGACGTGCCGGCAGGACAGACGGAACAGGAACAGGTCGTTCCGGAATCCGACTCGCCGGACGAAGAACAGGCGCCGGACGGGGAACAATCTTCGGAAGAGCCGACCGCACCGGAAACGGATACGGCGGTTGCTGCGGTGCAGCAGCTGATCAACGAGCTGCCGGACGCAGACGGCATTACGGCGGAGAACGCTGAGGAGGTTTCTGCGCAGCTGGACGCCATTGACGAGGCCAAGGCAGGTCTGACCGATGAGCAGTCAGATAAGCTGGAGCTGACCCGTTATAATGCAGCCGTTAACGCAATGCTGGCGCTTTCCGGCGCAGAAGGCGCAAATGGGCCGGTTGTGATTGCGGAGACTAACGCACATGAACATACGGATCACACTGGTTGGACCGCGCTGACAACGGATACCTACGGAACCGCAATCCAGTCGAAGATATATAACCCGAAGGCTAAACAAGATGAAGGTGAGAGCCCCTATCCGGCGGGTACTTACCGGTTCTATCTGGATGAGGATATCGAACCTGAAAACAGCAGCAGCTATATCGTTTCTGCGAAGGCAGGGCAGCACATCATAATCTGTATGAACGGCCATACGCTGAAAGGCTATACCTTTAACGGACTGGCTCTGTTCAGGGCAGAACCGGGCGGCACAGTGACCTTCTGCGACTGTGTCGGCACCGGCGCCATTGTTGCCAAGGTGAATCCGAACGAACCGACGCAGACCGGCGGTGTTGCCGAGGTGGTGGACAGCAATACATGGCTCGTGGAGGAGAGACTGGAGGGCGGCATCGTGAATCTGTACGGCGGCACCCTCAAAAGCGAGAATCCCAAAGGCTCGGTTATCACGGCAGAGTATCATCAGGATTATTCTAATGACTACAATGCCGGACATATCAATATCTACGGCGGCGCAGTGGAGGCGCAGCGCGGTCAGGCCGCCATCGCAGCCGCCCGCCATGCAACCCTCACCATTGCCGGCGGCAGCAAGATTACCGGCGATGTCTACGCGTCTGATATGACTATCGGCACGAAGAACGGCGATAAAGTGATCATCAACGGCGTTCTGAAAGGTGCTGATGAGGCAACCACCATCCAATCTCTGGTGAATACCAACATCACGAAGTTGGAGGCAAACGCAGACTATAAGAATCCTATTGAAAGCTGCACCATCGGCGAAATTTCCGGCGCAGCCAATGTGACCATCAAAGACAGCACGATTTTGACCGGCACGCTGAACATGTACAATAGTGATTTGCCCGAAAACCGGGACGTTACCATTATAAACAGCAACCTGCACGATACTGTGGTCGGCGGTCGGAACATCACCATCGAGAATACCACCGTCGGCAGTATCAAAGCCAGCGAATTCTATATCTGGCAAACGGAAACAGTAGAGCGGAGCACGGTAAGCCTGAGCGGTGTCACCGTCAACGGCGATGTAACCATCGACCCTGCCGGCTGGCGCGACTCCGAGAGCAGCTTAACCCTCAAGGATACCACCGTCACCGGCACGGTACGCACGGCCGGCAGCGCCGACACCATCACCGTGGACGGCGCGGTCAATTGCAGCATAGCGCTGAAAGACGGTCAGTAGATTACCATCGGCGAGAATCTTAGTACAAACAATTCCAAGATCAACATCTCCTGTTAGCAGACGGGCGATATTATCAAAAACCCGGGCACTAATACAAATCTGAGACCTGTGTTTACCTCCACTGACGGCGAGCTGACCTTTGACAACAAAGGTCAGGTAACCTATGCTCCTCAGAACAATACCTCCCACACGGACGGCGCGACCTATACCGCTTTGACAGGCGGCGGCACGCTGAAGAGCGGCCACTACTACCTGAGCCGTGATCTGGTGCTGACCAAGCCTATCAAAATTCCCGCGGATGCGGAGGTCACGCTCTGCCTGCACGGCTTTGACCTGACCGCCAGCGGCGAATTCAACATGATTGAAAACAGCGGTACGTTGCACCTGCAAAACTGCATGGCTTTCAGTGGAAACTACAGTACCATCCGCTACACCGGCACATCGACGTTCGCGACGGTTATCCAAAACTACCCGACCGCTAAGCTGGACTTCGTGGATTACAAGAATTCGAGCGGCTCCGATGGCTTTTGCAGGCTCAACATTGACGGCGGAGCGGCCACTGCCATCGAAAACAGAGGTACGTTCACATGGAACGTCCAGATGGACGGCGGCCGCCACGGCACCATCACCTCCGCCGGTCCGAAAACCATCAACAACCAAAGTGGGGGCACACTGACCATCAATGGTCCCGGCGTGGTGAAGAACACCTCCACCAACTCGACCTATATGGCGCTCTACAACAACGGCACGGTGAATCTGAACTATTCCAGCAGCGCACCCTCGTTTTCTAAGAGAGAGAGCTATCCCACCATCGTGGCGGAGGGCGAGGGCTCGGCCATCATGACCACCGCGGACATGACCATCTGCAGCCCCGTCATCGGCAATAGCACAAGCTCGGCGGCTCTGGTCATCGATGAGGGCTGCAAAGTACAAATCGTAGATAATGGACAACTATACACCGACCCGCAGGCGGGCTCGGTGACGAACAACAACGGCCCCGCCGTTGAGATTCGGATAAAAAGTACGCTGACGGTGAACGGTACAGTCACGGGCAAGGGCAGTGAAAATAACGGTGCGATTATCAACCTCAACAGCACTGTCATCGTGAACGTGGATATGAACGGCTCCTCGGTGTCCACCAATGGCGGCACTTTCACCTCCGCGAAGAACTTCTCCAACACGCCTATCCTGGTGAAGAACGGCACGGTAACTCTCACCGGCAGTACCCTCACCGGCAGTGCCATCACGGCAAAGGGCGGCACGCTGAACCTGACCGATTGCACCTCCACCAACAGCCCGGTTACCATCACCGGCGCGGCGGTGAAGATTGATGGCGGTACCTATTCCAACGGCAGCAACATCAACCTGAATGACGGCAGCTTGACCCTCAGCGGCGCAGCCAAGGTGAACAGCAACGCGCAGATCGCACTGGCAGCGGGCAAGAGCATTGCAATGTCGAATGCCGCGAACGACCTGCGGGTGAACGTTCAGGTTGCGGGCATCGGCACGGTTGCCACGGGCGTGCCCTCTGCTGACTGCGTGACCATCATGGGCAGCTATAAAAAGGTATTTGAGAATAATACGGTAACAGCGGCGCAGGCGGACGGTCATACACATGACGGTACACACTGCACTGTGCTGACCAACATTGCTGATACGCTGAATACCGGTCACTACTTCCTGCAAGACGATGTGACGGCTACCCGGCAGCTGGTTATCCCGGATAACGCCAACGTCACCATCTGCCTGAACGGCCACAACTGGATCGGTTATGAGCCTGCTTACAACAATCAGGAACAGAAGGACAACAGCGACCCCGCCATCAAGCTGGGCACGGGCGCAACGCTGACCATCATGGATGACAGCGCAGCGCAGAACGGTACTATTTCCGCCCACCGGCTGACACAGGTTCCCGCCGGCGCGACGCTGAACCTCAACAGCGGCAATGTGACTCATCTGGAGGATAAATACCGCAGACTCTCCTGTATCGATAACGCCGGCGGAACGGTCAACTTCAACGGCGGCACGAGTACCGTGACGAACGCGTATGCGACCTTCCTCACCGGCAATGGCACTGTGACCGTCAATGGCGGCACTTGGTGTGCAAGCAGCTATGGCCAGTATGGCTTTGCCTCCCTCACCGGCGGCACCCTTAACTTGGTCGGCGGTACGGTGCGGTACGAGGACGCTCCTGACTACAACGATGTGCTGATCTCTGTGGAGAACACGACGGTCAACCTCAGCGGCACGATCGTTGCGGCGTGTACCGCGCAAGCGGGGAGCAGGGGCGGAATGGCCATGGAGCTGAAGGGCAGCAGTACGCTGACCATGACCAACGGCGAACTGCGCGGTCTGAAAGCTCTGAAGGTGGGCGACGGCTCTACAGCCATCCTGACGAAAGGCTCCGTGTCTGGCAAGCCTTTCACGGGCGACAGATTTGCCAACCAGAGCTCTGCCAGCGACGGCCAGACCTTTGAAAACGCCGGAACGCTGACGGTGGAGGCCGATATGGCCATCACGGGCTCGAACAACTTCCTGAAAAACACCGGCGGCACTGCCACCATCGAGTGCGGCGGCATGAATGTCGATGGCACCATGTTCGAGATCGGCGGCGGCACGGTCAACGCGAATTTCACAAAGAAGCTCATCGCCAGCACCATGTTCAAGATTACCGAGGGCGGCTCTTTCACCATCGACGGCGGCGAATTTGAAACGAGATATTCCGCCATCAGCAACGATCTCGGTCGGATGTTCGATGTGGATGGCGGCACCCTCACGGTAACGGGCGGTACCTTCACCGCGGGCGGCGTGATGTTCGACCTGAATGGCAGCAAGGACAATGACAATAAAGGCACTGCCAACATCTCCGGCGGTACATTCACCATGGGCACCAAAAACTGCCTGTTCTTCAGGCTGGGCATGGTCAATGGCAGAGGTATCGCCAATGTGACCGG
>CAKSOR010000029.1 GCA_934477985.1 uncultured Eubacteriales bacterium | reverse complement strand
CTCCTCAGCCGCCATTGTGCGGCGGAACTCAGACGTCGGCGAAATCTCGCGCGTCAGGGCTTCAAGTTCGTCGAGCGACACGCTGAAAAACTCCTTGCGCATATTGACCTTATTGACGCGCTTCTCATTCAGACGCTTATGTAATTCGTTTTCAAGTCCGACGGCGTCGTCCGAGAAGATAAAGCTGTGGACGTCGAACCCGAATGGAACTGACGCGCTTCCGAGTTCATCAACGCGCTCCTGCGGGTCAAGCCGTCTCGTCATGCCGATCTTGAATACATTTTCGCCGAACGAGCCGAGATTGCTGATGATGTAAACATTGCCCGCCTTGCCGTTCTGGAGGTTGACGATATTCTCCTTCTTGACGGTGACGTTCGAAAGCTGGGCTTCGAGTTCGAGAAGACGCTTGCGGAGCTCGTCGGCTTCCGAACCTTCGGCGGTACTGAGCTTTGTGTTGACGTCATTGATCTGGTTCTTGAACTTCTGCTCTTCCTGCTCGACCTTCTTGCGCTCGGCTTCGAGGGCTTTGCGCTCCTCAGCTTCCTGACGCATCTGCTCGCGGATGGCGAGCTGTTCCTGACGCGCCTGCTCCTTACGGACGTAGTAGTCGTATTCGATCTTGACCGATGTGATGAAGAGATATTCGATCTCGCCGATGAACTTGACCATTGTCGGCGCGATGCTTTGATTGCCGTCGCAGGCTATCTGGAGGTATTTCGCGGTCATTGCCTTGACGTTGTCGATACCCTGATCAAGCTTCTGGTATTTGAGATCATAGAGGATATTTTGCAATTCGGCACGGAGAGCAATGACCATCAGCGAGTAGATTGCCTGATTCGATTTCGTGGTGTAGCGTCCTCTGTAGGCTTCGGTCACTTCGTCGATACGCTTGTCATTTGCGCGGAACTCCTTCTGGAGGTCGCGAACGTCCATGCTGTGAATCTTCATTTCGACCGAAGGACAGAGTGAGGTGATCTCCTCGGCGGTGAAATTCGGAATGGTGAAATATTTGTCCGGAATCTCGTCGCGCTTTTTCAGCATTGAAGCGAAGGCGTTGCAAAGCTCGATGAGTTTCGCGGCTTTGTTTGATGCGGTCTTTGCTCGTTTGTCAGCTTTCTCGGCTTCTGCGTAGAGACTATCTATCTCGCCTTGAATTTTCGCCCTTGATTCGATGGCGTCGGCGATCTCAGTTGAAATACCAGCGAGCTTCTTCTGCGCTGTTTCGTAGTCTTCGAAACCGCTCTCGGTATACTTTTTCTGCATTTCATTGAGCTTCGATTCAAGCTCAAAGACGCTGTCAATATACTTCTTGCGATCCTGTTCGCGTTCCGCATCAAGTTCAGCCTGTTTCTCGGCGAATTTTTTTTCGGTTTCTCCCTTCGCTTCAATGAGCTTATTCATTTTCAGGGCGGAGATGCCTTGAAACAGTAAGATGAGTCCGATAGACCAGACGACGATGAACGGAATGAGAATCGGTGTGATCTTCTCGATCACAAATCCGGCAATAATCATCAGCGCGCCGAAGAAAGCGAACGTGCCTCCGATGATGAAATAGTTTTCGACGCTTCTTTTCTTCATGTAGTCATGCCCTCCAGTATTTATTATAGTCCCTCAATCCTGAGCCGTGCTATTTTCTCGTCGACTCCGAACATCTTGCCGAGCTGTTCATACGTGAAATGTCTGTACTCGGCAAGGTCATCGTCACTGATAAGCAAACATGACGCGAAGTAAGTCGCTTCCTTTTCATATCGGCTGATCGGATACAAGGTATGATTCCGGAGAAAATGCGTGTTGTTGTCCGGATGCAGAATGGCGTGTCCGAGTTCGTGGGCGCACACAAATTTCTGCTCCCGGCGCGTAAGCTGTGAGTTGATATGTATGAATTTCTGCCTGTATGCTGTATTATAGAATCCGTTTATCTGATATAGCGGCTCAAAGGTGACAATGATTCCGAGTGAGCGCGCTATACAGCACGGGTCGCGGCTGTATTCGTCAGCGAGCTTCGCGGCGATGCCGGAGATTGCATCAGCCTTCATTATTTGAATCCTTCCGGTATTTTTTCGGTGTGTATTTCTGCTTCGCGATCAGCTTGCCCATTCTTATAGAGTTTTCGATAGACTTGATCAGCGCGTCGCGCGTCTCGTCGTCGAGTTCAAGCGGCTCGCCGTCGAACATCAACGCTTCTCCGGTCGAACCGATGTCTTCGAGGACGGCGTTCAACCGCTTTGAAATGTCGATCTCGTCCCGCTCGGTGATCGTCGGGGCAAAATCTCCTTCGCTCTGCGAGGGGGATTTTTTTGCTTTCGGCGTGTCGGTGCGTTCGAGAAGATAGTCGACCGTAACATTGAAATACTTGGCAATCGCCGAAAGCGTTTCGGTATCCGGGTCACGTCTCCCGCATTCATACGCGCTGAGTGTATTCTGCGCTATGTTCAGAATCTTGCCGAGTTCTGTCTGAGACAGCCCATGTTGCTTTCTTAATTCTTTAATCCTTTCCATGACACAAACTCCCTTTCTGTAATCATAATATCACAAATTGGGCTAAAAGTCAAGGGGACGAAAAAAATATTTTGAAAATATCTCAAAAAGGGCTTGACAAATAGCACGTAATGTGCTATAATCTTAATCAAGCAAGAGAAAATCTTGAAAATATCCGAAAAGGAGATAAAAAGCAAAATGCGTAACTGGCTTACAGCACTTCGCAAAGCTCGCGGAATGACGCAGGCGAAACTTGCCAAAGCCGCCGGGATTTCGCAGAACTACCTCAGCGCGATTGAAGTCGGACAACGGAATGTTCCGGTTTCAACAGCGAAGCGGATCGCGTCCGCGCTCGGCTTCGAGTGGCAGAGATTTTATGAAGACGAAAACGAAAAGGAGAAATCAAAATGACCGTAACCATCATCCGGGTTTACACCGGAATCGAAAAGACTATCAGAAACGCCGACTGGAAAACCAAAGAGACCGGATACTACGAGATCCCTTACAAGGAGTTCGACGCAGAGACCGGAGAGCTGGTCGGCGAAGGCTCGGCGGACTTCACCGGAACGAGAAAACGCGACGAACTCAAGAGATACATCGTACAGACCTTTTCCGGCAGAGTGAATCGCGCGGGCGGCAGGATGACTGAGACCGCTGGATGGATTTATGTCAGCAAGAACCAGAAGTTCCCCGCGATCAGAGCGGCACGGCTCGTGTATGGCGAGAACGTCGCGAGAGTCGAGAGATTTTGAAAGGAGACAACGAAATGACCATCAAAGAATTCACCGAGCGCACGGGTTTCTACCCGACCTACGAGCACTACAAGTTCATCGAGAAGTCCTATATGGACTTCGACGGCGACAAGGACGCCTTCTGCAAGGCGTTCCGCGAGAACACCGACGGCATCGCCGAGAAGATCACCCGCGAAGTTGAACGCTTCATCGAAGAGCAGACCGAACTCGGAATGCACGAACACGACGCGATGGAAGAGCGCATCGCGCGGCAGGCAGACATAATCAACGATCTTCAGACGAAGCTTGACGCCGAGCTCGAATGGACGCCCTGCAAGGACGCCGGGACGCGGATGACTCAGCGCGACTACGTGAAGCTCCGCGAGGACAGGTTCACGAAGACGATGACCGATGAGGAAGCCGCGAACTTCATCGCCGAAGAACTCGGATTCAACGCCGCGCGGGTTAAGATCATCCGCAAGGCTGAGACCTACGAGGTCAACAAGCACCGCCGGATGAGAGTCGCCGAGACCTACGAGCGCGAGCCGCTGTACGAGTCGACCGACTGGAACTACGTCAGATTCGACGTCAACGGCATCGAATACGAGTACATCAACGGACAGCTTACGCTGTATTGCAGATAAAGGAGGCTACGAAAATGAAAAAGTACAAAGTCTATGACATTTACGAGGGTAAAGAAACCTTGGGCTACGCCGACACGATGGGTGAGGTAAAGCTCATGGCGAGAGATCAGGCGGAGGCGACGGACGGTGAGTGCTGTGTGGTCTACGCAGAGCTCAACCCTGACACAGGCAAGTATCGGTTCAGCGAATATAAGGAAGTCAAAATCTGATCGCAGAGTGAGGGAGCACCGAGTGCTCCTGTAATGCGGGAACGTCGGTCACAACCCCGACGAATCGCAGAAATTCCAAAAAGGAGAAACCACAATGGAAAACGAAAACAAGATTCAGATCTTCGAGAACTCCGAGTTCGGCAAAGTCCGGACTCTGATGATCGACGGCGAACCGTGGGCGTCGGCAATCGACGTCGCGAAGTCGCTCGGCTACGCGAAGCCCGCGGACGCCATTCGTAAGCACGTCGACGAGATGGACAAAGGGGTCTCTAAAATGGAGACCCCCGGCGGAGTTCAGGACGTCGTCATCATCAACGAATCCGGTCTCTACAGTCTCATCCTCTCCTCAAAGCTCCCGAAGGCGAAGGAGTTCAAACGCTGGATAACCTCCGAAGTTCTCCCCGCCCTCCGCAAGACCGGACACTACGGTTCGCCGCACACGCTCGCCGATCTCGTCCCACTCATCGAATCGCTCCGGAAGATCATGGAGTCACAGCGCAGTCACCCGGTCGAAATCGCCGAGATGGCGAAGACCCTCTGCGAGCAGAACGGCATCAGACTTCCTGAAAGCTTCATCTGCAACCGCTACTTCCCGACAGCGCCGCTCGGTCAGAGCCAGCGGGACAAGCTCGATTACATCTTCGACCTCACGCACATGGACCGTTTTCAATTCGAAGCGAAGTACAAGGTAAAGGAGTAAAGAAAATGGATATTCACAAGCTCGACCCCTACAAGCTGGAAATGTTCATCGAGGCGACCTACGAGGCGGTTGTCCGCTACATTAAAGAGCACCCCGATTTCACCGGACTCGAGAATAAAGAGGAGAAAAAGGATGGAGAAGAACATTCCCGGACTTGACAAGGTCTACGACGTCTATCTCGCCTGCCTTCGGGCGCGCAAGCTGACAAAGCCCGAAGCCGAACGCTCGCTCATGATCTGGTCTGCGCTATACAACAGCCGCGTCGCGAGGGGCGACTCAATGCACCCCGGATACGGCACGTACGGCGGAATCTTAGAAGCCTACGCGAAGCGCGAGGCTCTCAAGCAATACATCGAGGAGGTGAAAGCAGATGCAGACTATACCATATGAGAAGATGCACGCGATCCAGAGCGACATCATCAGAAAGCAGGAGCGCGAGATCAACGCTCTGCGCGAGTCGAACCGGGTCCTGCAAGCGACCGCTCAGACGCTCGCCGAGGCTCTTTCGCAGGCTCTGAGCCGCGAAGGACGCGACCGGGTTTTCGTACCCGTCAGGGAAATCAAGCCGTCCGGCGCGTCGTTCAGAGTCGAGCATACCATCGACGGCGACGTCCTTCTCATCCGCGCATGAGAAAAGCCCGCGCGGAATGGCAGTTCCGGCACGGGCAGACATAAGTATCCACCAATATTATACCACAAAGAAAGGTAAATGTCAATGAAAATCAGCAAACTCAAAATTGAAAACGTGAAGCGCGTCAAGGCGGTTTCACTCGAGCCGACGCAGAACGGTCTGACCGTCATCGGCGGCAGAAACAATCAGGGCAAGACCTCGGTTCTCGACTCGATCGCGTGGGCACTCGGCGGGGACAAGTTCAAGCCGACTTCGGCAAGACGCGACGGTTCGGTCGTACCGCCCTATCTGCACGTCGAGATGGACAACGGACTCGTCGTCGAACGCAAGGGCGAGAACAGCTCGCTTAAGGTCATCGACCCGGCGGGGCGGAAGGGCGGTCAGCAGCTTCTCAACGAGTTCGTGGAGCAGTTCGCGCTCGACCTCCCCCGCTTCATGGAGCAGACCTCGAAGGAAAAAGCGAACGTCCTTCTGCGGATCATCGGAGTTGAAGAGCAGTTAAAGAAGCTCGATTACGACGAGTCGACGACCTTCAACCGGAGGCGCGAGGTCGGCAGAATCGCGCTTCAGAAGCAGAAGTACGCCGAGGAACTCCCGATCTACCCGGACGTTCCGAAAGAGCCGATTTCAGCGTCGGAACTGATTCTCAGACAGCAGGACATCCTCGCGAGAAACGGCGAGAATCAGCGCCTCCGGAACGAGTACGCGAGCATGGTCAAGCGTCACGACGAACTGCTCGAAAAGCTCAGAGCGACGCAGGCTGAGTTCGACGAGCTGACCGCGAAGATCGCGATCTCGACGAAGACGGTGGAGGAGCTTGTCGACGAGAGCACAGACGAAATCCGCGAAAGTCTTCTGAACATCGAGAAGATCAACACGAAGGTTCGCGCGAACGGTGAGCGTGAACGCGCCGAGATTGAAGCGGAACAGTACAAGAAGGACTATGACGCGCTGACGGCTGAAATCGAAGACCTGCGCGCGGCTCGGACGAAGCTCTTAGATAACGCCGATCTGCCGCTCCCCGGCTTGTCGGTGGTCGACGGCGAACTGACCTACAACGGCGTCAAGTGGGACTGTATGTCGGGTTCCGATCAGCTTAAGACCGCGACGGCGATTGTCCGGCGTCTGAATCCGAAGTGTGGGTTCGTCCTGCTCGACAAGCTCGAACAGATGGACGTCGACACGCTCAAAGAGTTCGGCGCGTGGCTTGAAAGCGAGGGTTTGCAGGCAATCGCGACGCGCGTTTCGACCGGGGATGAATGCTCGATCATCATCGAGGACGGCACGGCAGTTGTCAAGGATTCCTTGACAGCTCCGAAGAATGAAATCAAATGGAAGGCAGGGGAATTTTAATGAACATCACGAAAGGCAAAATCAAGTCGCCGCTCAAGGTCGTTCTGTACGGCACGGAGGGAATCGGAAAAAGCACGTTCGCGTCGCGCTTTCCGAGCCCGCTCTTCATCGACACCGAGGACAGCACGAAGAACCTCGACGTCGCCCGCTTTGACAAGCCGACGTCATGGTCGATGCTGATGCAGCAGATCAAGTACACAAAGGATAACCCGGACATATGCAAAACGCTTGTCATCGACACTGCCGACTGGGCTGAACAGCTCGAAATCGAGGACCTCTGCGCTCGCAGGAAGTGGTCGGGAATCGAGGACGCCGGATACGGTCGCGGCTACCAGTACAGCGCGGAGGAGTTCGGCAAGATGCTGAACGCGCTGAATGAGGTCATCGCGGTCGGAATCAACGTCGTCGTCACGGCTCACGCCTGCCTGCGCAAGGTCGAGCTTCCCGAGGAGATGGGTTCATTCGACCACTGGGAGATGAAGACCTCGAAGAAGGTCGCGCCGATGCTCCGCGAGTGGGCGGACATGGTGCTCTTCGCGAACTACGAGACAATCGTCGTCACGACCGACAGCAAGAAGAACAAGGCGCAAGGCTCACGGCGTGTCATGTACACCGAGCATCACGCCTGCTGGGACGCTAAGAACCGCGCCGGACTCGCTCCGAAGCTCCCGTTCGACTACGCCGAAATCGCCGCGGTCATCGAGGGCGGCGCTCAGACTCCGGTTCAGACTCAGCCCCGGATTCAGACTCAGGTTCAGACTCCGGCACAGCCCCCGGTTCAGCCGGTCGCTCAGACTCCGCCCGAGCCGAAGTTCGAGATAATCGACGAGCCCGCGGTTCAGCCCGAACTGAACGTCTCGCCCGAGCACAAGAAGTTAGCCGATCTGATGGCGGCGAACGGCGTCACGGTCGATGAAATCCGCTCGATTGTCGCGAAACGCGGCTACTATCCCGCCGGGACTCCGGTCGAGAACTACGACCCGGCTTTCGTCGGCGGAGTGCTCGTCGGCGCTTGGAATCAGGTCTTCAGTGCAATATGCGCAACCCGCAACGCGTAATTTCCTGAAACTTCGTTAAAAAAGCTGAAACGGAGTGACGGGTTCTGACGTGCGGTGACGTGTTCGGTTATGATAGAATAAATATACCGGTTCAGGAAACCGGAACTAAACTCAAAGGAGATAGAAAAATGTACGAACAGAATCAAGGCTACGAGCTCGCGTGGAACGGCATCATCGAAAAAGACGCTCCCGACTTTATACTCCTCAAGGAAGGAGATTACGACTTCGAAATCACGAACTTCGAGCGTCAGCGTCACAACGGTTCGCAGAACGGCAAGCTCCCGCCCTGCCCGAAGGCGGTGATTACCCTGCGCGTCGAGGGCGTCGACAAGGACGGCAACCCCGGCGTGACGAGCATCACCCACAACCTCTTCCTGCACTCGTCGTGCGAGGGACTGCTCTCCGCGTTCTTCACCGGAATCGGCAGAAAGCGCAAGGGTGAGCGTCTCAATATGGACTGGTCAAACCTCATCGGAGTCCGCGGCTACGCTCATATCGGCGTGCGCGAATGGACCGGACGCGACGGCGAGACGAAGTACTCGAACGAGGTCAAGCGCTTCTATTCGCCCGAGGACGCCGCGATGATGAAGGCAAAGAACGGCGTTCAGCCGAAGCAGTCGTTTCACGTAAGCGCTCAAGCGCCGAAATTTGAGACGGTCACGGACGAGCTTCCGTTCGGAACTCTCGCCGAGCAGCAGGCGACTCAGGGACGCCAGATGACCTTCACGCCGGGTAATTTCTGATGGAACTGCGACCTTACCAGAAGGAAGCGAAGGACGCGATCTTTCGCGAGTGGGCGGCGGGGCATCGGAGGACGCTGACCGTCATGCCGACCGGCACGGGCAAGACGATCCTCTTCGGCGGCGTGACCGAGGATTGCGTAAAGATGGGTGAGCGGGTTCTGATACTCGCTCACCGCGCCGAGCTCCTGACTCAGGCCGCCGACAAGATCGGAAGGCTGACCGGGCTCGGGTGCGCCGTCGAGAAGGCGGAGGAAACCTGCCTCGGCTCGTGGTGGCGGGTCGTCGTCGGAAGCGTCCAGACATTGGGGCGCGAAAAACGGCTCGCGAACTTTACGCCCGATTACTTTGACACGATAATCATTGACGAGGCGCATCACGCGATTTCCGACACCTACCGCGCCGTCATCGACCACTTCAGCGGAGCTAAACTTTTAGGCGTGACCGCGACTCCCGACCGCGGCGACATGAAGAATCTCGGCGAAATCTTCGACTCTCTCGCCTACGAATATACGCTTCCGAAGGCGATCCGCGAGGGCTATTTAAGCCCGATAAAGGCGCAGACAATCCCGCTGAAACTCGATCTCTCCGGCGTCGGAGTACAAGCCGGTGATTACAAGCCTGGTGAGCTCGCAAACGCGCTCGAGCCCTATCTGCGCCAGATAGCGTCAGAGATGAAGAACTACTGCAAAGACCGCAAAACCGTCGTGTTCCTGCCGCTAGTGAAAATCAGTCAGGAATTCCGGGATATTCTCGTAAATAGTGGATTCCGCGCCGCCGAGGTCAACGGAAACTCCCCCGACCGCGAAGAGATACTGCGCGATTTCGACGAGGGGAAATATGACGTTTTGTGCAATTCGATGCTCCTCACGGAGGGGTGGGACTGCCCGTCGGTCGACTGCGTGGTCGTGCTCAGACCGACGAAAGTTCGCGGTCTCTACTGTCAAATGGTCGGGCGCGGAACCCGTCTTTCGCCCGGCAAAAAAGATCTTCTGATTCTCGACTTCCTCTGGCACACCGAGCGTCACGAGCTCTGCCGACCGGCGAACCTGATCTGCGAGTCCGACGAGGTCGCGAAGAAAATGACAGAAAACCTCGAACAATCGGGAGCTATGATGGACATCGAGGAAGCCGAAAAGCAAGCCGCGGAAGACGTCGTGGCACAGCGCGAGGAGGCGCTCGCAAAGCAGCTTGCCGAGATGCGGACGCGCAAACGGAAGCTCGTCGACCCCTTACAGTTCGAGCTCTCGATTCAGGCGGAGGATTTGTCAGGCTACGTGCCGTCGTTCGGGTGGGAAGCCGCTCCGGCGAGCGAAAAGCAGCTCGCGCTCCTCGAAAAGTACGGAATCCTCCCCGACTCGGTTCAGAACGCCGGAAAGGCTTCGAAGCTGCTCGAACGGCTCTCAAAACGCCGCGCCGAAGGACTCACGACGCCGAAGCAGATTCGCTTCCTCGAATCGCGCGGATTCCTGCATGTAGGGACATGGCGATTTGAGGACGCTAAGAAAATGATAGACAGAATCGCCGCGAACGACTGGAGAGTGCCGTACGACATTTTTCCGGCACACTATATCCCGGATATGCTATCCGGGATGGAGGCTGTAAATGGATAACGATATTTCAGAGCTCTTAGCGCACATCGACCCGGCGCGGCTTGACTACCAACAGTGGGTGAACGTCGGCATGGCTCTCAAGGACGAGGGATACCCCGTCGAGACGTGGGACGAGTGGTCGAAGCGCGACCCGAAACGATACCACGCCGGAGAGTGCGAGAAGAAATGGCGGACCTTCAACGGTTCGGCAAATCCCGTGACCGGCGGCACGATCTACGAGTACGCCGTACAGCAGGGATGGTCTCCGGCAGTCGGCGGGCACGTCCTCGACTGGAACGATACGATTGAAGTCGATTATGACGATGATCTGAAAATCATTGATCAGAACTGGATTCAGGGCGAAGAGATCACCGAGCCGGTCGACTGGAACCCTACAAGTGAACTTATCCGATACCTTGAAGCGCTCTTCGAATCTACTGAAAACGTCGGATACGTTACGAGCTCGTGGCAGAACGAAGACGGAAAGTTCCTGCCGTCGAAGGGCTCATGCGACCGCACGGCGGGTGAGCTGATCGAAGCTCTGTCGAAGTGTCACGGAGACATCGGCGCGGTGCTCGGCGACTATAATCCCGAATGCGGAGCGTGGATTCGCTTCAACCCCTTGGACGGCAACGGCGTCAAGGACGAGAACGTCACCGACTATAGATACGCGCTTGTCGAGTCGGACAGCGTGCCGATCGAAAAGCAGAACGCCATACTCCGGAAGCTCGAGCTGCCGATCGCGATGCTCGTATACTCCGGCGGCAAGTCTCTGCACGCTATTGTCAGGGTAGACGCCGCGGACTACAGCGAGTATCGCAAGCGTGTCGATTACCTCTTCGGCGTCTGCGAAAAGAACGGTCTCCACCCGGACGGAGCGAACCGGAATCCGTCGAGACTCTCGCGGATGCCCGGCGTCACGCGCGGCGGCAGGAAGCAATTCATCGTCGACTCGAATATCGGCAAGCGGAATTTTAATGAATGGAAGGAATGGATTGAAGGCGTAAACGACGACCTTCCGGACGTCATGAACCTTTCCGACGTCTGGAATAACCTACCCGACCTTGCGCCTTGTCTGATTGACGGAGTTTTAAGGCAAGGGCATAAAATGCTCCTCGCGGGTCCTTCGAAGGCGGGCAAGTCGTTCGCGCTTATTGAGCTCTGCATCGCTATCGCCGAGGGGCGGCAGTGGTTCGGCTTCAACTGTGCGCGCGGGAAGGTCATGTATATCAACCTCGAGCTCGACCGCGCGTCGTGCCTGCACCGCTTCAGGGACGTCTACAGCGCCCTTGGCTGGACGCCGGAGCACGTCGGGGACATCGATATATGGAACCTCCGCGGACGCTCTGTGCCGCTTGATTTGCTCGCTCCGCGGCTCATCAGAAGGGCGAAGGAGGGCGGCTATATCGCGATTGTGCTCGACCCGATTTATAAGGTCATCACGGGCGACGAGAACGCCGCCGACCAGATGGCGAAGTTCTGCAACAACTTCGACAAAATCGCGACCGAACTCGACTGCGCCGTGATTTACTGCCACCACCACTCAAAGGGACAGCAGGGGCAGAAGCGGTCGATGGACAGAGCGTCAGGCTCGGGTGTGTTCGCGCGCGACCCCGACGCGCTGATTGATATGCTCGAGCTCGACGTGCCCGCGGACGTCCGGCGGGATATGCTTTCGAGGCAGTACCGCCACATCATGAACGAGCATCTGAAGAAGCTTGGAATGCTCAGCGAGGTCAACCAGTGCGACCTCGTCGACTCAGGGCTGACGCAGGTCGTCGAGACTCTGCCCGAGTCTGAGCGCGCGGAAATCTACGCCGAATTCGAGGCGGCGGATAAGGCGGCTTGGGCGACGACAGCTTGGAGGATTGAAGGGACTCTGCGAGAGTTCGCGGGCTTCCGACCGCTCAATGTGTGGTTCGACTATCCGATTCACCGGGCGGACGAGAAGGGCGATCTGAAAGACCTGAGTCCCGACAGTATGATTCCCGGGACTTCAATGTACGCTTCACGCGCACACTCCGAGGGGAATGAGAAGCGTAAGAAAGAACGCGACGAGTCAATTGAAACAGCGTTTGAAGCGTGTACTATTAACGGAACGGTCACAATTAAAGACCTCGCCGAATACCTCAGCGTAACTGAAAAAACCGTCCGCCGGAGGCTCGCCGAGCATGGCGATTTCTGGGTAAACAAGAATGAAGTCGGACGAAAGTAGAGGGACAGAACCGCGATATTGTCCTTGTGTCTCTCAGGGACAAAACCGCGATATTGTCCCTCAGGGACAGGGACAAAACCGGCTATATATATGTGTGTCCCTGTCCCTGATGTCCCTGACTGTCCCTCACGGGTCTCGGGGGAAAGAACAAGGCTCAAAAGCCGCCTTGTCCTTCCCCTGCCCGAGACTGGTGAAATTGTCTCTGAATGAAATTGTTTTAAGAGGTGAATTGATTGAAATATGAATTCTTTATGAATATGACGCCGCCGACTGTGACGCATCAGGAAAAGCGCGTGACGGTCAAGAACGGCAAGCCGATCTTCTTCGAGGACACGGCTTTGAAGAACGCGAGAGCTTCGTTCATGGCGAATCTCGCGAGGTTTCGCCCGGCTGAACCGATGAAGGGCGCGGTCAGGCTTCTCACGAAGTGGTGCTTCGCCGGGAAGACGAAAGAGCCGAGGTACAAGACGACGAAGCCCGACACAGACAACATGATTAAGCTGCTGAAGGACTGCATGACGCGGTCGGGCTTCTGGGCGGACGACGCGCAGGTGGCGTGCGAAATCACGGAGAAATTTGTCGTGCCGAACCGTCCGGGGATTTATGTGTACATAGAAGAAATGG
>CAKSOR010000028.1 GCA_934477985.1 uncultured Eubacteriales bacterium | reverse complement strand
CTCGGCAACTATGAGAAGAAGCACGATCTCAAGGCGACGATACTCGCGAAGCTCGAGTACTTCAACCCGGCTGGAAGCGTGAAGGATCGTATCGCGAGGGCGATGATCGAGGACGCGGAGGCGAAGGGACTTCTGAAGCCCGGTTCGACAATCATCGAGCCGACCTCGGGCAACACCGGAATCGGACTCGCGTCTATCGCGGCGTCCAAGGGCTACAGACTGATCCTGACGATGCCCGAGACGATGAGCGTAGAGCGCAGGAATCTGCTGAAGGCATACGGCGCGGAGCTTGTCCTGACCGAGGGTTCGAAGGGCATGAAGGGCGCTATCGCGAAGGCTGACGAGCTCGCGAAGGAGACTCCGGACAGCTTCATTCCGGGTCAGTTCGTCAACCCGGCAAACCCGAAGGCACACTTCACGACGACCGGACCTGAGATCTGGAACGACACCGACGGCAAGGTCGACATCTTCGTCGCCGGCATCGGCACCGGCGGAACTGTCAGCGGTATCGGCGGCTACCTGAAGTCGCAGAACCCGAACGTGAAGGTCGTCGGACTCGAGCCCGCCGGTTCGCCCTTCCTGACCAAGGGCATCACCGGACCGCACAAGCTCCAGGGCATCGGCGCGGGCTTCAAGCCGGACACGCTCAACCGCGACATTCTCGATGAGATCCTCACGATCGAAAATGAGGACGCGTTCAGAACCGGCAAGGAGATCGCGCGTACCGAGGGCTTCCTCGTCGGCATCACTTCCGGCGCGGCAGTCTACGCTGCCACCGTACTCGCACAGCGCCCGGAGAACGCCGGCAAGACGATAGTCGCGCTCCTCCCCGACACCGGAGACCGCTACCTCTCAACTCCGATGTTTGCCGACTGATATATAAGGAAACGCTGATTTGAGGTTGTTTTCACGCGAAAAAGCCCATAGATTCAAGCATTTTTCGCATGAAAACCCGAATTATTCAGCTTATCCATAAGACGGGCGGGGATGCTCTTCAAAAAAGCACCCCCGCCACTTTGATATTCTGAGTAAACAACTTCAGGTCAGCGTTCAGAACGATTCATGACTTTTTCGGTGAAAATCTGATTGTCCAGCTTATCCTCATATCTCCGCCGCGACGCAGACAGCGCCCGCGGCTTTTATTTTTACCTCTCCGAGCCCGGCAGGCAGGAAATATGTATCGCCCTTCGCGAAGCTGTACGATTCGCCGCCATGGGTTATTTCACCCTCTCCCGAGGTGAAGGTCAGCGAGACAAAGCTCTTTTCGGTGACGTTCAGCGCCTTCTCGCCCGCGATTTCGTACTTATGCACGGTGAATTTATCGCAGGTCGCCAGCAGGTCGGGCGTGATGTCGGCGTTGCCCGAGAATCTGAGCGATTCGAGCTGCGCCGGGCTGTAGTTGACGATGACCTCGCGCGCCTTCGCGACGTGCAATTCGCGCGGCTTGCCGTCCTTTCCGGGGCGGTTGTAGTCGTAGACGCGGTAGGTGACGTTCGAGTTCTGCTGAATCTCGCAGATGAGAATGCCAGCTCCGATCGCGTGGACGAGCCCGGACGGGATGAAATACACGTCGCCCGGCTTGACTTTGACGCGGTGGAGGAGCGACTCGACAGTACCGCTTTCCACAGCCTTGTCGAAAATCTCTTTCGAGTACTCGCCGTCAAGACCGAAGACGAGTTCAGCGCCCTCCTCGGCTTCGACAATATACCACATCTCGGTCTTGCCGTACTCACCCTCGTTCTTCATCGCGTAATCGTCCGACGGGTGAACCTGTATCGAAAGGCGGTCGCGCGCGTCGATGAACTTTATGAGGAGCGGGAAACGGTCGCCTGAGTAGTTCTTTCCGATGAGCCCGGGGGTAAGATAGTCGCCGAGAGTCGTTCCGGCACACTCGCCGTTCTCGATGACATTCATTCCGTCGGGACGGACGGTGAGTTCCCAGCTCTCAGCGAGCTTTTCGAATGGAGCGGACTTATTGTAATCGGTCTTGAGCTTGTCGCCGCCCCAGATTATCTCCTTTACGGCGGGCTTTAATTTGAGCGGATAGAGTCTCATAATATTTTCCTCATTTCTATGAATATCATGTTACTTGTGGATTCTGCGCGGCAAACTGCGCGGGTGTCATACCGGTCTCGCGCCGAAAGCAAAGCGAGAAGTAGGATGGGTCGGAAAATTTGAGCATCTCGGCGATGCGCTTTACCGGAATATGCTCGATAAGCATGCGCTTAGCGGCTTCTACGCGCATCGAGTTGAGGCATTTCATAGGCGTCGTTCCGTATTTTTCCTTGAAGACGCGGATGACGGTCGCCTCGTGCATGTACATCGCGTCGGCGATCATCGGAAGGGTGAGGTCGTCGCAGATATGCAGGTCGAGATAGTCGTGAATCCTGAGCGCGTCAGAGCACACCTCAAGGCTCTCAGTGCCCGGGTGTCTGGCGAGCGAGAGAATGTCCGTGACTCGTATCGAGCTCTGTCTGAACGGCTCGGTGAGGTCGTCGTCCTCGTGTGCCGAGAAGGTCTCGAGTATCGCGCGGAGATCGTCATATATCCTGCGGTCGGCGGAATGCACAACCGTTACCGGCGCGTGGAAACCGTAGATGTCGCACAGCCGCTCGACAAGACTTCCGCGGATGTTGACCCAGATCTTCGAGAAAGGCTCGTCCGGGTCGGGATAGTAATGCCCGGTGAATCCGGAGCGGAGCAGGTAGAAATCACCCGCGCGCACGGTCAGCTTTCCGTCGTCCGAGTCGATATACCCGACGCCGGAGATCACGTACTCAAGCACGCAGAGCGCGCTCTGAAAGCGATAGATGCTGTATTTCGGATTCGGCGGCGTGCAGCCGCAAAGATTCACTTCAAAAAAATTGTCGGGTCGGGCGGTGTTGAATATCATCTCACCGTCGCCGTTAGTGTAGTGGTTCATAGCTTACAGGAGGAGCGGGAAAGCCTTTCTAAGGAAAAGATCCTCCCGCCAATCCTCTCCCAAACCTTTTCAAACATTGGTTTATTTACTGTTCTGTTGTTTATGTGGAAGGGGGATTGTATCTTCTTCTATTATACAACATTTTTTGCCGCTTGTCAAGGTGAAGTTAATATATTATGTCTTGACAATCAGGATTCTTTGTGTTATACTTAATAAAATGAAAGTCATCGCGCCATACCGGCGCGTCACAGGAGAACAGATAGAAATGGAACTTAAAAATCTGCACGGACGAAAAGCACGCATGCTGCTCGTCTACCCCGACTACACTGACCGCGACTGCGCGCGCAAGGTCAGCGGCGGAAACTACAGCGAGGGTCTCGCGTCGATCTCGGCTGTCCTCAAGCAGGGCGGACATCATGTCGAGCTTCTGCATCTGCTGAACCTCCACACAGAGGAGGATTTCAAGGCGAGACTGCGCGAAAAGGGCGAGTTTGACATAATCGGCTTCTCGATCCGCACGACCGCTTTCCCCGACTGCCAGAATTACATCAAATGGACAAAGGAAGTCTATCCCGACGTCTTCATAATCTGCGGAAGCTATCACTGCACGCTCGTTCCCGACGAGGTGCTGGCGGTTGACGGCGTCGACTGCGTCTGCGTCGGCGACGGCGAGTATCCAGAGCTCGAGCTCTGCGACAAGATGACCGCGGGCGAGGACTACACGAACGTCCAGAGCCTCTACTTCAAGAACGACGACGGAACCTTCAAGCACAATCCGATCGCGCCGCTCTTCGCCGACCTCGACCGGATCCCGATCCCCGATTTCGATCTCTTCGATTATGACAATCTGGAGTCGTCGAAGGTCAACACGGCGATTGTCGTCGTAAGCCGCGGATGCTTCTACAACTGCACCTACTGCGGAAACGGAAACTTCCGGAAGGTTTACCCGAACAAGAAGATCTACGCGCGCTTCCGTTCGCCCGAGAACGCGATTCTCTACCTGAAGACGCTGCTTTCGAAGCACCCTTACATCAAGTTCATCAACTTCCGCGACGCTATATTCAACATGTTCCCGGACTGGTTTGACAAGTTCATCGATATGTACAAGAAGGAGATCGGACTCCCCTGCACCGGAAACATCCGCTTTGACATCCTCACCGAGGAGACGGTCAAGAAGATGAAGGAGGCGGGATTCTACACGATCGACATGGGTCTCGAGTCGGGCGATCAGGAGATGCGCTTCAAGTATCTGCGCCGCTACCAGACCGACGAGATGATCATAAACTGCTCGAAGTGGTTCAATAAGTACGGAATCGCTCAGCTTACCTACAACATAATCGGACTGCCGTTCGAGGACATCCACCGCGCGCTCAAGACGATCAAGTTAAACGCGCGGATAAAGAGCGACCGCACTATCCCGAACATCTTCTACCCCTATGAGGGCACGCCGCTCTACGAAATTTCGAAGGAAGCGGGCTTCATCCCGG
Organism: uncultured Eubacteriales bacterium; assembly: GCA_934477985.1. Taxonomy (GTDB): domain Bacteria; phylum Bacillota; class Clostridia; order Oscillospirales; family CAG-272; genus Flemingiibacterium. The sequence continues at coordinate 8,639 of CAKSOR010000028.1, read as the reverse complement.
AGGGAGATTTCACACAGAGACGCGTTCCGCTCGTCCAGCCGCAGTTCCCGGAGGAGCAGGTGCTGTTCATCGAGGCGTACTTCATGCACTTCGTGAAGCGCTACAAATGGGCGTACGCGATGCCGCCGAAGCTCGGAAAGCTCTACGAAAAGTGGCTCGACCACCGCGTCACCGGCAAACATGTTCCGTACAAGTTCCTCGTCTGGTGGCACGACCGCTACGCGAACGCGAGAAATCATCTCAAGGATTTCCTTGTCAACCGTATGCCGAAGCTCTATGTCAAGCTCCGCATGATAAAGCATCACAAACGCGCTCAGAAGAACGCTTAAAGGAGGAAAATCAGCATGAAACACTATATCGACCGCTCAATCTGCATCTCCTGCGGAACCTGCGACGTGGAATGCCCCTTCCACGCGATAATCATAAGCCCCGAGGGAAAGTTCTCGATCGACGACACGAAATGCAGGGACTGCAATATCTGCGTCAACGTCTGCCCGGTCGACGCGGCTAAGAAGAGGGACTGATGAGCTGCGCCTGCCATTTCGCGATCCTGCCGGACAAGACGCCGGGAACTCTGACGAGACTGTCTGAAAAGGTCTGCAATCACCATCCCGGCGATCCGGAGGTGCTGGCGGTCGGATGGGCGCTTTCGAATCTGCTCGGATACGCTACGGTCGGGAACGAGTTCTCTACGCCGGACGGAAGGCTGTTTGATTGTCTGGATATTTTCGGGATAACCGCGGTTCCGCCCGGGTCGGTGAAGGCTCTGCGCGGCGTCGCGCGCTCGCTGCTTGAGAATGATCTCAGCTTCCCGGAGGATTTCGCGAGCCGTTTCGGAGACTACGACCCCGATGACGACGACGGCGACGGCACGCTCGGTGAGCAGGTGATGCGGTTCATCGCGATGTGCGGCGAAGCTATTCTCAAGAATCACTGGCTGATCTGCTTCGGAATATAGCGGAATACACAAAAATATATCCTGCGGTTTGTGTATAATCATGAAATTCAAAAAAAACATTGACTTTTGTACAATTATATGGTATTATATTTATAAAGAGCTATGTGAGGTGAATTTCATGAAGAAAAAACGTATCGCGCTTATAATCATCCTTCTCGTTCTGCTTCTGCTCGCGGTCGGAGGCGGAGTGTTCGCGTGGGCTTACCGCTGGGAGAATGTCGGAAAGCGACCGTTCAGAGGCGTCATAACCGAGGAAAATGTCGAGCGGATCACGGTCTGCGAGAACGTCTTCATGAAGGACGCCGAGGAAACCGAGCTGAAGCCCGGAAGTCGGGCGTTCATGCTTGCCTGCCTCTTTGCCGACGATCTGACGGTCTATCTTCCGCCTAAGCTCCTCTTCAATCTTCCGCGCGAGATCATTTACGGCGAAAACTCGTTCTGGGAGATCGCCTACTATATGAAGGACGGCAGCGTCCACAGAATCCGTGAAGACATTTCCGAGAACACCGCGCCGATAAAGACCGAGTATTTCGTCTTCATAGACGGCGAACGCTACTATATAAGTAAAGATCAGGAGGCTTCCTATCACCTTGAGGTCGACGGAAAACGTTTCAGAGTCGCGGACAAAGCCATTGTCAGAGAGTTCGCGGACGTTGTGAAGAATGGAATAAAATAGAGCATAAAACATCACCCGCGCCTTCCGGCGTGGGTGATTTCGTTCAGTTGTGCTTCAGTACGAGCTCAACCGGCCCGGTCGTGATTGTCAGTCGCCCTATGTCGACTCTGCCGTCCGGCGCGACCTCAGCCTTACCAAACGCGCCGCCGAAGCTCCAGCTCAGATCGCCTTCCTTAGCGAACCTCTGAAGTCTCCTCAGCGAAACGTCAGCGGTCGACTCAAGCGGGAATTCCACTCTCGACTTCCACTCGTCCTGCCTTAAAAGCCTTAACTCGATTCTGAAGATGTCCGCGCTGTCCTCGAGCACTCTCCAACGGAAGAACGAGTTGACCTGCCCGGCCGCCGTCGACTTTATGTCCTGCTCCCAGGGGTCTGCGTCGTCGGTCGACGCGTTCGTGAAGACCGGATACGCCTCGTTCTTTTTCACCGTGAAGATGTCAAACGAGTGGATGAGATCGTTCTCCTTCTCCATAACCTCGTTGTTGTTCGCGTGACCGAAATTGCCCCAGTAGCCGATGAGCGCGTACTTCTTCTCGCGCATGCCGCGATAGAGTATCCCGTGCCCCTCCGACCAGCCGTCGTTCTGCGCCGAGTAGTCGACAAGCAGCGGCATCTCCGGCAGAGTCTCCGGGGCTTCACCGTCAAGACCGCATCTGTCAGCGAAGTGCCTGACACCCGCCGGGACGTTCACCTTCACCGCCGCGAAAATGTCGCCGCGCCGCATCGCGATTCCGAGCGCGCCGCTTCCGCCCATCGAGTTTCCGACCGCGTAGACGCGTTCACTGTCGATCGGGTAATTCTCCATGACCCAGTCTATCGTCGCCATGACGCGCTTCTCGACCGGCTGGAGCGACTGTCCGCCCTTTGCCGGGTCTCCGCCGCCGTGCGCGTCGATTCCGCCCCACCACCAGTCGGTACCGGTCAGCGAGTTCGCGCGGCAATCGAGGTACAGGGCGAACATCCCCGCGGGCGCGTGATAAATGTCGTGATTTCCCTTCGCCCAGGTGCAGCCGATGCAGGAGTAGACATCGTGTCCCGCCGAGTGGAAGACGACGTAGAGCGGATACTTTCCGCCCGCCTGTTCGTTCTCCGGATGAAGCACGGCGAAGGTGTCGCGCTGCGGCTTCGCGTAGCCCCATTCGGGCTCGGAATCGTGATGGAAGAACTCAAGACCGCGCCCGAGGAGCAGTCCGGCGTTCTGTGGTTTTATTTCTGACATTTTGTGTTTCCTTTCGTGTGGACAGATTTTTGCGGTCAGAATATTATACCACCAAAACAGCGATTTGTCAATAATGAACACACAAATCGCGATCATGAATATATATTCGTTGCGATTCTGAACGTTATGTGCGCTTTTTTTGCATTTTCAGGTCGACGAATACAGGACTGTCCGGCGTCTGAAAAAAGTCTGAAAAAGTCGGACGATTCCCTCTTGACAAACCACATCATATAGTGTATAATAGTACGACACCATAAAAAAGAAAGGAAATATTCTCAAATGAATACATCTTACCGCAAGGTCAAAAAGTACCTTGAGCTCATCGACTCTCAGCGGCTCTCAAACATCCGCGACGTCGAGGGCATCACCTCCTGCCCCGTCGGCTACAAGGAGTCCAACACTCCTCCGGCTCTCAGCGACTTCACTCCCTTCAGATCGGGCGACACCTGGGGCTCGGGCGACGACACGCACGCCTGGTTCCACTTCACGCTCGACGTGCCCGAGTGCATGCGGAAAGCTCCCGTGAGACTCCTCGTCAAGACCGACAAGACCGGCTGGGACGCCGGCAACCCGCAGTTCATCGCCTACATCGACGGCGTAATGCGCCAGGGTCTCGACACCAACCACACCTTCGTCTGCCTCGACGGCACTCACCACGATGTCTTCCTCTACGGCTACACCGGCGCGATGATCCCCTGTGCCAGACTCTTCGTTCAGCTCGCAAACGTCAACGTCGACTGCGACCAGCTCTTCTACGACATCCAGTTCCCCTTCCAGATGCTCGACTATCTCCACACCGCTTCCCGCGAGTACGCCGAGATTCTCAAGTACCTCGACATGACCGTCTCTATGCTCGATCTCCTCGAGATCGGCAGCCCCGAGTTCTTTGAGTCGGTGAAAGCCGCGCGCGCCTTCATCGAGGACGAGTTCTACGGCAAGTACTGCTCGACCGAGCGCGGTTCCGACGCTCCGACCACTATCGGCATCGGTCACACCCACATCGACTGCGCGTGGCTCTGGACTCTCAGGCAGACCCGCGAGAAGGTTCAGCGCTCCTTCTCGACTGTCCTCGAGCTGATGGACAGATACCCCGAATACAAGTTCATGTCGAGCCAGGCGCTCCTCTACAAGGATCTCAAGGAGGAAGCTCCCGAGGTCTACGAGCGCGTCAAGGAGCGCATAAAGGACGGCCGCTGGGAGTGCGAGGGCGCTATGTGGGTCGAGGCTGACTGCAACCTCTCCTCGGGCGAGAGCCTCGTAAGACAGGTCATGTACGGCAAGCGCTTCTTCAAGGAAGAGTTCGGCGTAGAGAACCGCGTTCTCTGGCTGCCCGACGTGTTCGGCTATTCCGCCGCCCTTCCGCAGATTCTGAAGAAGTCGGGCGTCGACTGGTTCGTCACCTCCAAGATAAGCTGGAACGACACCAACATGATGCCCTACGACACCTTCGCGTGGAAGGGAATCGACGGCACTGAGATCAACTCCTACTTCCTCACCGCGCAGGATCAGAACCGCTCCGGCAATCCCACCAACGGAACCACATATGTCGCTAACACCAACGCGCAGATGATCTCGGGTACTTATAACCGCTATCAGCAGAAGGACCTCAACAACGAGGCTATCGTGACCTTCGGCTTCGGAGACGGCGGCGGAGGACCCACCGCTGAGATGCTCGAGCTCGGCAGACGCTCCGCCAAGGGAGTTCCGGGCGCTCCGCTCTTCAAGATTGATTTCGCCGGCGACTTCCTGAAGCGCCTCGAGAAGAAGATCGAAAACAATCCGCGCCTTCCCGAGTGGCAGGGCGAGCTCTACCTCGAGTTCCACCGCGGCACTTACACCTCGATCGCAAAGAACAAGAAGAACAACCGCCAGTCCGAGTTCCTCTATCAGGACGCCGAGGCTCTCGCGGTCGCCGAAAAGGCGCTCCTCGGAACTGAGTTCCCGAAGGCTGAGCTCCACCGCGGCTGGGAGATGATTCTCACAAACCAGTTCCACGACATCATCCCGGGCTCGTCGATAAAGCCGGTCTACGATCAGTGCGACATAGACTACGCCGAGATAAAGAGCATCGGTCAGAAGGTCGCAGGCGGCGCTAAGACCGCTATCGCGTCGAAGCTCGACAAAAATAAGGGCTATGTGGTCTTCAACCCGCATTCGTTCGAGGGCAGCTTCCCGGTAAAGGTCGACGGCAAAACGGCTATAGTCGACGACATTCCGTCCAAGGGCTATACGCTCACCGACACCTTCTTCACCGACAACCACGTCGAGGTGAGCGGTCACACCGTCGAGACCGACAGCTTCACCGTGAAGTTTGACGAGAGCTGGCAGATCGTCTCGCTCTTCGACAAGCTGAACAGCCGCGAGATCGTGAAGCCCGGCACTGTCGCCAACGAAATCAGACTCTACGCCGATCAGCCCGACACCTACGACAACTGGGAGTGGCAGGCGTACTCGACCGAGAAGTACATCGCGCTCACCGCGCTCGAGTCGGTCGAGGAGGTAAACGACGGAGCGAGACACGGAATAAAGCTCGTCAGACCCTATAAGCAGTCGAAGATCACCCAGACTATCTGGTTCTGGGACTGCTTTGACAAGATCGACTTCGAGACGACCGCCGACTGGCACCAGCACCACGTCATGGTCAAGGCGGCTTTCCCGACGACCATCAACTCGGACAAGGCTACCTATGAGATTCAGTTCGGTACAATCGAGCGCCCGACTCACTTCAACACGAGCTGGGACAAGGCGAAGTTCGAGGTCTGCGCGCAGAAGTACGCCGATCTCTCGGACGGCGGCTACGGCGTCTCGATCATCAACGACTGCAAGTACGGTCACGACATCCACAACGGCACGATCACGCTGTCGCTCCTCAAGTGCGGTACTTACCCGAACCCCGAGGCTGACCAGGGCGAGATGAGCTTCACCTACTCGATCTGCCCGCACAGCGGCAGACTGACTGACTCCCGGACCGCGAAGTACGCTTATTACCTGAACTACCCGCTGACGGCTGTGAAGGCGACCGGAGAGACCTCGGAGCTTCCTGAGCGCTGGTCGGCTGTCACGCTGAGCGGCGACCACGTTATCTGCGAGACGATCAAGGAGTCGGAGGACGGAAACGACACGATCCTGCGTCTCTACGAGTACAAGAACCAGTGCGGACGCGTCTTCGTCTCGACCGACCTGAAGTTTGAGAAGGCTTATCTCTGCGATCTCCAGGAGAATGAGCTGAGGGAGCTTGAGGTCGACGCGGGCGGCGATATCGTCCTCGATGTCACGGGCTTTGAGATCGTAACGATTAAGCTGAAGTGATATAAGCCCGTGTATTAATCATTATTCATTATTCACTCTTCAATATTCAATAAAAAAACGTCCGGCTCAGGGAAACTAAACCCTGAGCCGGTTTTGCTATTGTTTTGCTTTGCCAAACCACTTACTGACTGAGCGAGACGCGCTGGCGCGGAACCAAGAGCTCCGCGTTTGTAAACTACATCTACTTCTTCACTCTTCACTCTTACTTCTTACTTCGAGCGACGCAAGGCGGAGCGAGACTGAGCCGGTTTTGCTATGGCTTTGCTTTGCTGAAATCGGTTGCTTTTTAAATGAATATTGAATAGTGATTAATGAATAGTGAATAATACATCGCGCACTTAATGCCATTCCGGGGCGTTTCCGAAGTCGGGTATATCAAGTAATTCTCCGCCTCTCAGTGCCGACTCGTGCGCGATGAGCCCCGGAATCATCCATCTCGCCGCTTCCCAAGCGTTGCAGGGCGGGAGCGTGTCGTTAACGACCGCTTTGCAGAAGTCGTCGACAAGGAACGGGTGCGTGTTGTAATGCGACGCCGGAAGCAGGTCGTGATAGCACTCCGGAAGTCTCTCGCGGTTCTGAATCTTCGCGTAGCCCTCGATATATCGGACGCTGTTAGCCGGAGCGGTCAGTCCGTCGCCCGAAAGCTCGTTGTTGTAGCGGATTGTGTTGACGAGTCCGCCGACGTCCTCGAGAGTGGCTTTTCCGGAGGCCTCGCCGCGCTGGAAGGTGTGCTTTGTCACCGAGCACTCATACGAGCCCTCGTCGCCGTAGAAGGCGGTTATGTAGGACGACGGCTTGTTTATGCCTACGCGCCTGAACTCGTTGCATCTGACGACTCCGCCGCCGCTCATGCGGAAGATAGCGGTCTCGTTCGAGAAGGGGTTGTCCCAGTTGTTCTTGCCGACACCGTAGATATTGTCCGAGTTCTTCGGGCTGACCCTGTCGTCAAGTCCCATGCAGGAGACCTTCGTCGCGTACTGATTTATCGCCGAGAAGACCATCGAGATCGAGTGGGTCGGGTAGAACATCGGCGGAATTCCCGCGTCGCGCTGCCAGTGCTCGCCGCCTGAGTGCCTGAACGCGCCGTACATCTCACAGATATCGTGGTAGTACTGAGTCTCGGCGTAGACGAATTCGCCGAACCCGCCCTTCCTGTACTGCTCGCGGCAGTAGATAGCGCAGGGGTAGTAGTAGCAGGTCTCGCCCATCATGTAGATGAGGTGCTTTTCCTTGACCTTCTCGAGTATCCCGGCGATCTCCTCAACCGTGCAGGCTATCGGCACGGCGCTGTAGACATGCTTTCCGGCGTCGAGCGCGTCGAGAACCATCTTCGCGTGCAGGTGGCGCTGAGTGAAGACTCCGATGCAGTTAAGCGACTTGTCCTTCAGCATCTCCTCGTAGGACGCGAACGACTTTGTCAGCTTATGCTTTGCCATCGAAGCCTGTACGCGCTCGGGCAGAAGATCGCAGACCGCGACCTCCTCGACATCCGGGTGCATCCTGAAGAGCTTTATGAAGTCGTCCGAGAAATACCCCAGACCGACTATTCCGATACGCAGTTTCATTGTGATTACCATCCTTTTTTGTGACATCCGGCAAGACCGGCGTATAAATATTATACTATTTTCGGCGAAAAAATCAATGGACAAAACGCTCAAATCTTTGTATAATATTGTCAGAAAGGGAGTGAGTCTGATGGCGGATTTCAAAATTCTCGAGAACGGAACCTTCGGCGTCGAACTGATCGGAGCGTCAAAGGGCGTCGTCACATCCGAGAGCCCGACCGTCTGCGGACGCGGCATGAAACCGTATGAGCGGCTCTTCATGGTGACGCTCGGCGAGATTGTCTTCACTACCGGACGCGGACGGATAGCGGCTTCTGCGGGCGATATTGTCTACCTTCCGACCGACTGCGAGTATGAGTCGGTCTGGAGCGCGCCGGGAGAATATTATACGGTTGTCTTCGCGCTGCATGACGGCTGCGCGGCGCTGAGATCGATCGGCGGGGAGCTTGAGATCGTCGCCCACGACCGCGAGGGCAAGTATCTGTCGGTCTATAAGCGCATGCACGGGCTCTGGATCGGCGAAGAGCCGGGACGGATATACGCCTGCATATCGGCTTTCTGGGAGCTGATACGCTACCTGTGCATCGACGCCGACTCGCTGGATATGAGAAAAAAGTACGCCAGCGTCTGCGGAGCGGTTATGTGGCTCTACGCGAACTTCCAGTCGGAGAAATCGGCGGGTGAGCTCGCCAGACTCTGCGGACTCAGCGAATCGGCGTTCAGGAGAGAGTTCAAGGAGCGGACAGGCACGTCGCCGGTGAAGTTCAGGAATGAACTGAGACTCGGGCGCGCAAGGGAGATAATCCGCAGCGGGGAGTATAATATAAGCGAGGCGGCGGCGATGGTCGGGTTCTCGGACGTGTATTATTTCAGCAAGGCGTATAAGGAGAGGTACGGCGTATCTCCTTCAGG
>CAKSOR010000027.1 GCA_934477985.1 uncultured Eubacteriales bacterium | reverse complement strand
GAAGGATATTCTACTTCCGCCCGGGACATGAGGAATATCCGACATATTTCCGCGATGACATCTCCCGCGTAATCCACAACGCCGTTGAGTGGGCAAGACCGCGCGACTTCACGCCGCCTACGCTCGGGCATTTCGAGGCTCTCGAAAATGTCCGTGATAAATTTGCCGGAAAGGACGACGCCGAGAGAAAACATCTGAATCTGAATCAGCCAAACAGTCTGAAATAATCTTACAATGAAAGAAGAGGTAATCACTATGGAAAGGCACGAAAAAAACATCAATTGGGTCGTTCTCCTGCTTGCTTTAGCGCTCGCGTCCGGTATAACCGGCTGCGGTCAGGAAGAAAATCTCACTTCTGACACATCTAACGGTTCTCAGGCGATCACCTCGGAGACGGAATCCGAGCAGCTCAGCGACGATGTGCCCGCCCTTAACTTCGAAGGAGCGGAATTCAAGACGATCATTCAGTCATCGACCGTATATGATATGTACGTCGCTGAAGCTACCGGAGATGTTCTCTCTGATTCCATACATAAGCGCAACGCGAAAATCAGCGAACGCTTCAACGTGAAGATCGCCGAGCCGACTTCACTGAGCTTCGGCGACCTCTCAAATCTCGTTAAGCAATCGGTCCAGGCGGGTGACGCGGAGTGGGATCTTATTCTTGGACAGATGGAGCAGTCTGGTAAGGACGCGCAGAGCGGAATCTATATGAACTGGTACGATATTCCGTATGTCAACTTCGATAAGCCCTGGTGGCCGAAATCATTCAAGGATGTCGGAACGGTAAACGGAAAGATGTACCTCGCGATGAGCGATCTCTGCGTCTCGTTCGCCGAGCAGACCTGGGCGATGGTGTTTGATAAGGCTGAGACCCAGAACCGCGGTATAACGAACGTCTACGATATGGTCGAAAGCGGCGACTGGACGATGGATCAGCTCAACAAGCTGACGAAGGACGTCTATATCGACGCCAACAACAATGGCAATAAAGATCCGGAGGACTATTTCGGGTACACCACAGAGGACGCCGGATGCCAGCTCGCCGCTTATTTCTACGGCTTCAACCAGAAGCTCGCGGCTGTTGAGGACGACAAGGTCGTAATGAAGCTGAACAGCGAAAAGGCGGCGCAAATCTGCGACAAGCTGTACAGCCTATTCCAGAATCCCGGAACGCTCAATATCAGCAAGGAATCGGATAAATCCCTGCGCCTGCGCTTCCAGTTCCAGAAGGGACGCACGATGTTCTCGCCGATACAATTGCAGCACTGCTATTCCGTTCTCCGCGATTACGAAAACGATTACGGTATAATTCCCTTCCCGAAATGGGATGAAAAACAGGAGGAATACTACTCGATAACCGACGCCGGATGCAATGTTCTGGCTGTCCCTGTGACCGCGAAAAACATCGAGATGACAGGAGCGATAGTCGAGGCTCTGAGCGCGGAAAGTTACTTCTCGGTAATGCCGGTCTACTGCGAGACGGCGCTTGGTATCAAGGGCGCGCGCGACGAGGAGTCACGCAAAATACTGCAAATGGTACTCGACAACCGATACATAGATTTCTCGTATCTCTATGACGGTTGGGAAGGCTGGACATTCAATCTTCAGCCGTTCGTTGAAAACGAGGGAGTTTTCGCGAGCACATACGCTTCGAAGAAGGACAAAGTACAGAGCTACTACGACAGTGTGTTCAAGTTCTTCTACGATGAAAAATAAAAGCATTTTTTATAAGAAAGTAAGGATCAAAACAATGGTAAGAATAGGAATCATCGGACTCGGAAGAATCTCCGGAAAACACATAGGCGAGCTTCTTAAATGCGAAGACGCCAGAATAACAGCGGTGTGCGACATCGACCCCGTGAAGCTGAAGGAAGCCGGAGACCGGCTCGGAATCCCGGAATTCAACCGCTTTGCCGACTACCGCGAACTCATCGCCTGTACCGACGTTGACGCGGTCGAGATCTGCACGCCGAACTATCTCCACGTGCCGATGGCGCTTGATGTCGTGCGCGCCGGAAAAGCCGTTGAGATTGAAAAGCCGCTCTCAACGTCATACGAGAACGGTGTCGGCGAGCTCGCGCGGGAGATCGCGCAAAGCGACCTTCCGGCGATGATGTGCTTCTCCTACCGCTTCATGCCCGCCGTGCGCTACGCGAAGGAGCTCATCGACAGCGGTCGTCTCGGAAAGCTTATCAATGTCACGGTCGAGTATCTTCAGTCCGGAGTTTTCATTCCCGGACGCCGGCTCGAATGGCGCTTTGTAAAGGAATACGCCGGAAGCGGAACTCTCGGCGATCTCGGCGTGCATCTCATAGATATGACGCGCTTCCTTATCGGAGATTTTGAGAACGTCTACGCGATGTCGAACACGATAGTCACCGAGAGACAGCGGCTCGACAGCGATGAATTTTCGCCGGTGCTGGTCGACGATCTCACCGGAATGATGGCAAGGCTGAAAGGCGGAGTCATAGCGAATATGCTCTTCACGAAATGCGCGATAGGCGAGTCTAACACGATAAAATATGAGCTCTTCGGTACAGACGGCATTATAAGATTCAACCTCAACAAACCGAATGAGATAACGCTCTGCTTCGCCAGCGAAAAACGCACCGAAGGAAAGCAGGAGACGATTCCAGTTCCAGAAAAGTACCATCTCGCGCAGGAGGAGGCTTTCGTAAAGGCGGTCAGCGGAGAATCCACACCTTATTTTCCATCGGTCAAGGAGGGCATCGCCTGCCAGAAGATACTCGACGCCGCCGTTCGCTCAGCCGCCGAGGGACGTGTTATAACGCTCGGAGAGAATTAACCACAATTGTCAACCACAAAAACAGCCAAAAAAACAAGCAGCATCCTCTTCACCGACGGCGGACTCGCCGGGAAGCTGGTACGCTTCGTCATCCCGGTCGCGGCGGCGAGCATGATACAGCAGCTCTTCCACTCGGCTGACACCGCCGTGGTCGGAAAATTCGTCGGCAAGCAAGCGTTAGCCGCGGTCGGCGGAACCACGCCGCTCGTCAATCTCTTCATCGAGTTTTTCGTCGGCATCTCAAACGCCGCGAACGTAGTCGTCGCGCTCTATATCGGGCAGGACAACAAAAAACGCGCCGCAGACGCCGTTCACACCGCGATTTCGGTCGCGCTCTTCAGCGGTCTCATCGTCGGACTCGCGGGATTCTTCCTCTCAGAGCCGATGCTCGGGCTGATGCTCGTCCCCGACGATGTCATCGGACTCTCCGCCGAATATCTCAGGATATACTTCCTCGGAATGCCCTTCCTGATGCTCAACAACTTCAGCTCGGCGGTCTTCAGAAGCCGCGGCGACACCAAAAAACCGCTCTATTGTCTCCTCTCCGGCGGAATAGTGAACGTCATCCTGAATCTCATCTTCGTCCTCGGGTTCGACGCCGGAGTCGCCGGGGTCGCGTGGGCGACCGTGATTTCAAGCGGCGTCAGCTCATTCGCGATGCTCTTCCTGCTGACAAGGGAGGAAGAGATCATCCGCCTCGATCTCAGAAAGCTCCGGGTCGACCGTGAGATACTCGGAATGCTCATAAAGATCGGTCTTCCGTCGGGATTCCTCGGCTCGGTCTTCTCGATCTCGAACATCTGCACACAGTCGGCGATAAACAGCCTCGGAACTGACGCGGTGTCGGCGTCGAGCGCGGCGGTGAACATCGAGATCTACCTGCAATTTCTCGGAAACGCCTTCGCTCAGGCGACGACGACCGCTGTCAGCCAGAACCACGGCGCGAAGCGGAACGACCGCTGCGTGAAGGTCATAAAAACCGCGCTTCTGCTCTGCGTCTCTGTGACTCTTGTGCTGAGCGCCGCAGTGTTCATGTCCGGACGGAGGTTACTCAGGATATTCGTCGACGACGCCGCGGTCATAGAGATCGCGATGACGCGCATGAAGTACACCGTCGTGTTCAAATTCGTACAGAGCGTCATGGACATAATGTCGGGCGGACTCCAGGGATATGGATACACGCTCGTTCCGGCGCTCATATCGGTCTTCGGCGTCTGCGGAACGCGGCTTCTCTGGATTTTCATGGTCTTCCCGGGTTACCGCACGCTCGGCGCGCTGATGTTCATCTATCCGGTGACGCAGGGAATCGCCGCCGTAGCTTATACGATCGTCTTCATGCTGCGGACCAGACGAAACGAATAAAAATTCAGAAAAACTCCCGGAAGCGATGCTTCCGGGAGTTTTCCTTCGGTTATAGGACGACCGACGCGGCGTCGGGCGAAATTTCCCTCAGCCGCGTCGGCTTTTGTCAGAATTATATTATCGTCACTGTCAATCAGTTCCAGAGTCTCCAGAGGAACGTGACGATCTGCGCTCTGGTGCAGTCCGCGTCGGGGCTGAACGAACCATTGCCCGTGCCGTTCGTGACCTTCTCGCTCACCGCCCACAGAACCGCGTCGTAATAGTAGGCGTCGGACGGTACGTCGATAAAGGTCTCATCGCCTTCAACCGCCGGGGAGCTCTCGGAGCGCCACAGGAAGGTGACGATATGAGCGCGCGTGCAGGTTGCGTCAGGCGCGAACTCGCTGCCTCCCGTGCCGTTTGCTATGCCATTCTCAACCGCCCAGAGAACCGCGTCGTAGTAGTAGCTTCCGACCGGAACATCGGTGAAAGGCATATCCGTGCTCTCGGGCTTCGGGCAGCCAGCGGCGCGCCACAGGAAGGTGACCGCCTGCGCGCGGGTGCAGACGCTGTCCGGTGAGAAGTGAGTCGAATCTACGCCGTTGGTGACGCCGTTCGCGACCGCCCAGTCGACCGCCTCCGCGTAATAGCTGTCCTCCGGGACATCCTCGAAGATATTCATCGCGGGTTCTTCGACCTTAACGAAGTCAGCCTCGATCGTGTGCGCTGTTCTGACGCTCTGGAAGGTGTAGGATTCAACCGCGCCGACGCTCCTGCCGTCGACTCTGACATCGGAGATCGCGTAGCCGTCATCGGGAGTTATCGTGAAGGTTCTGTCCCTTCCCTCGGTGACGCTAACATTGCCGGAGGGCGAGATCGAGCCGTTCGCGCCTGCAATCGCCCTGATCGTGTGGCGGGAAATGTAGATTCCGCCGCCTTCGTAGGCATGATACAGCGTGATACTGCCGCTTATCGCGGTGTAATTGACCGTGTCATCCGGGGTGAATTCCCACTTGTAAGCCTTGTTCGCTCTGACGATGGTGTCCTCGTCGAGTCCGACGCCGTTTTCGTCGACCCATCTCACAGTTCCGGGGACACTGAACGTGCCGCCCTCGGTCGTGAGCCGGGCGTCGGCGAGCGTCATTCCGCCCGAGGTGATCGGAGTGTATTCCGGCTCTCCGGTGGGAACGGCTTTCGTGATCGTGATCACAAACGGCGCGCTGGTCACAGCGTTGTAATTGTCGTCGCCGGCTTTCGTCGCGATGACGATGACCGTGCCGCCTCTGGTCGCGGTCAGAACATTGCCGTATATGGTCGCCTCACCGGTCGCGTTTTCAACAGTGTAGGTCACAGCGCCAGTGCCGCTGCCGCCGCTGACATTCAGTGTCAGCATATTTTTGTAGGTCACGCTGTCAGCGCCAACCACAGTCAGCACCGCCTGAGCGTCCTTCTCGGTCGAGCTGATCGCGACGATGATGTGATAGTCGGTGTAGTTTGTGCTCGTCACGGTGAAATCGACCCGCGCGCGCCCGATGTTTTCGGTCAGCGCGAAGGACATAACGCCGCCGTCGAGAGTCGGAGCGCCCTTCAGTATCGAGCTGAAGTCGTCAGTTTTGTTGAAGGTCAGAGCTCCGCCCGGAACGATATAACCGCTCAGGTCCACTCTGCCGGAGGTGTTGTGCTTTGCCTCGACCGTGACGGTTTCATCCGCGCGCGAAGCCCTGTTTATCGTGAAGTTCACAGTGTCGGCGCTGAAAACGAGCTTATAGTTGCCCGCCCTGAATCCGCCGTTGTCCTTTAATTTCAGCGTGCCGGAAGTCACCGCGTATGTGCCGACATCCTCGCCGGCGGCTCTGCCGAGCGCTCCGGTGAAAGCGGGCTGTTCATCGCCCACCGCTCCGGCGACAGAGAAGGTCAGCTCAGGATCGCTCACGCCGTAGGTCTTGCTCAGCGTATCGGGAGTCACGGTCAGTTCAGCTCTTCTGATGAACGCCGTGGTCGTGCTCTGAGAGTCGGTCGCGTCGATGACATAGCTGTCCGCGCTCTTTCCGCAAAACACAAGGTCAGACAGATCGACGACACCCGCCTTGCTGTCATCCGCGTCCTTCGAGCGGAAAATTCCGGTCGCGGTTATCGTCAGCTCGTCGCCCTCGAGCACGCCGTCAAGTTTTACGCCGCTGAGATCGAGCACCGCGTCGGTTTTACCGTCGTAAATCTTGTCGCCCGCGGTAATGCCGCTGACTATAACGGCTCTCGGAGCGACGTTGACCGCCGCTTTTCCGGTTACTGGCGCGTATTTATCAGACGCGTCGGGGATGAACTTCCAATCGAACGTGTAGCTTCCGACGGCGAGCTTCGTCTCGCCATCGGTCAACCAAACGAATCTGCCGTATACAGGCGCGCCGGTATCGGGGTCTTTCATCTCTCCGAAGATGACACTCTCGCCAAGCGTCTGACCGTAGGTTAAGCCAGTCGCGCTCACAGTGCCGTCTACCAGCGGGAAGAGCTTGTTTACCGCGCTGACATTGATGGTAAGCGTGAAGGGCTTGTAGTTCTCGGTGGTGACCGGAATCTTGATAGTTCCGAACTGCCCCTCGTCAGTGCCGCTCCGGTTTACGACCTCGAGCGTCAGCGCGTCGGTCTTGCTGTTTACTTCAGTGACAAAACTACCGACGCCGAGGTTCGTCTCGGGTCTTCCGTATTCAACCGTGCCGTAATCGCGGGGCGAATCCAGCTCCGGAAGCAAATCCGAAAGTTTGAGTGGGTAAGTCTCGGCGAGCCCATTGGTAATCGTCAGCTCACCGACCGCCTCCTCGGACACTTCAGCCTGATTGATACGGAAGTCGTTCTCGTCGGACGTCGCAAAGTAATACTCGGCTGACTTTTTCTCGATTTCAGTTCTGATTCCATTATTATATTCATGTTCAACAAGCACGTAGTTATCGCTCGTCAGAGTGACCGTGAAGACGATCGTTTTGCCGCCGCCTGCCTCGGGCGAGTCAACATATGTTTTGTTATCCTCAAGCCGACGCATGAAGCGGGCGTCCGTGATTTCGTAAACATCATCCGGAATCGTGGTTGGGTTGTAATTCTCGTCGAAGAAGGTCAGCGCGCTCTTGAGAAGCTCCACATACGGCGTGCCGTCGTAGGTCTTGCTGATATTCTCTACTTTACGAATGCCATTTAGCTTCATCGGCACGAGCTTCCATGTCTTTTCTACTGTGCCGACGAAATTGTTGCCATCTCCGGTGACAATCAGCTTGTAGCTGCCCGCGTCGGTCGCGGAGAAGTCGCCGGACAGCGTGTAGTCCTTGTCCTTCTCCAGCACCGTTTCGCCGTTCTTTACGGTGACGGTCGGAGTCTGCTCAGTTCCATTATAGATGAGGTCGGTGACCGTGACCGTCACGTCGCTGAGTCTTACCGGCTCGACTACTATAGTAATATCCGCGCTCTTGGAATATTTCTCGGACGTGAAGATTACGCGGTAGGTATGCTCGCCCGCGGGGAGGTCTGCTGGCAGGGTGTAAGGGAACCGCTCAGGCAC
Organism: uncultured Eubacteriales bacterium; assembly: GCA_934477985.1. Taxonomy (GTDB): domain Bacteria; phylum Bacillota; class Clostridia; order Oscillospirales; family CAG-272; genus Flemingiibacterium. Next base: position 5,854 of record CAKSOR010000027.1, on the reverse strand, counting down.
TTGTTCCATCGTGCCGCCTTTGATCTCCCACAATACACCTTTAGCTATGTCTGCTCCATTTGGCTGTACGCAGCCCGGGTTCAGAGTCACCGACCCGGTCGTGCCGTATATCATGGTCGTCGGAACTTGCTCGTAGTCGGCGTTCTCCGCGTTCAGCCAGACCCGTGTGATAGGCGCTTCCAGCACGGAGACCGAGGACGCCTCCTTGCCCCAACCATTGTTCATCCAGTTGCCGTTGTCATACTTAAAGCTGTATCCTTCCTCAGGAAGGTCTCCGAGGGTCAGGGCAATATCGGAGGAAATCGTCAGCTTGCCGATTTTGCCGTTTGACGCGCCGGAATTCATCAGCTTCGCTTCGGCTTTCACGAGTAATTCGCTGATGTCGCAGCCGTTAAGATCAAGAATAATCGCCTTTTCGATAGTCACCACGCCTGATGACACAGACTTCCGCAGCTTTACCGTGCCCGCGGTGTTCCCGGCGCATTCGATTGCCTTGTCGAGGTCAGCAAAGTACTTTACAGGCGATGTATTGACCTCAGCCACGGCGACGTCCTCCAGCCCGCAGATCGAGCAGTCAGCTGACGCCATCGAGCCGTCCTCCTCGGCGTGACCGCAGACCTTCCGGCAGATTGTGCACACGCCGTCCTCCCAGACGTGCTCGCACTCACGGACGCTGACCGTATCGGAAATCTCGGCTGTGCCGCTCAGGTCGAGCAGCTCGCCCGCCTTATAAAACAGGCTTCCGACCTCCAGATAGTCGGAAAGGGGCTTTCCGGAAGCAGTTGTCTTGATGCTGTAATTGTTCTGCCCATTCTCAAATGCTCCGTCTTTCAGTACGGCATTGCCATTTCCGGAAATCAGCACGCCGCCGGTGTAGCTTCCGCCGTCAATTTCAACTTTACCATTGATCGCGCCCACTACCGGAACAGCCGTCTTATCGGGTTTGCCGCTCACAGCGGTCACATTCTCAAGCGTCAGCGTCGATTTACTGCTGGCAACGCCTATCGCGCCATAGTAAGTGCTGCTACAATCGCTTCCGTCCAGTTTACCGTTTTTCAGTGTCAGATGACCGTCATAGTGCATCATGAACACCAGATAAGCACCGTTGGCGCTCATAGTATGACCGTCCAGATCAATGGTGAAGCTCTTACCGGTCGCTTCCAGCAGCAGAACCGCGCCGTTGCCAAGATCAAGATCACTGAGCAGCGTGATGGTCTCGCCGTTTTGAACGGCGTTCATCGCCTTCCACAGTGTGAGATATTCTGTCCCGCCGATTTTTGCCACCGGCGTGTCCACAAGCGCGCCCTTTTTAACTGTAACAACCGCATCGAAACCGCCGAAAGTGCGCACAGGCTGCCCGTTTTCGTCTACATATCCGTAGCCCTCAGCCAGCAGTTCCGTGCAATCCCCGCTGGTAACATCAGTGGAGGAATTCACCTGCCAGAAAATGCTGCGAGCGGGCTCCCTGATTATGGACTCCTTGAATGGACGGAACGTGCCGCCCTCTAACTTCACATTAGCGTAACTCTTATAAAGTCCCTGATAATCTCCGCTCTTGATGATGACAGTCGCTCTGCCTTTAGCCTGTACGCCGCCGTTAGAGCTGCTCGCTATTCTGACAGTCAGATCTTCCAGTGTCAGATTCGTGTCTGTGCCGTTCGCTTCGATCGCGCCCATACCGTTTCCGGTTGCCTCAATCGTGCCGTTCTTCACATTTACCTCGGCATTAATGACACTCAGAATACAACTGCCTATTGCCTCATCGCTGTAAATCTTTTTGTCGTTCAGATCGAACGTGACATCATTCCAGATCTCCACGCCTTTGCCCGCGTCGACATCGTTCATCAGCTTAACCGTACCGCCATAAGCGATAGCGAGCGCTTCCTTAAGCTCGGTAAAGCCCTTGGTCTCGGTGCTGCCGCTCACTTCCTTCGTGACAGTGGCGGCGAGCTCCTTGCCGCAGTATGGGCAGACACCGTCATTGAAGTCAGCGGTCAGCACATGCTGGCAGACCTCAATCGTGACATCCTCAAGCGAATCACATAGCTTCCGTCAGCGTTTCTGAACGCGTACCCCTTTGGCAGCATAGCACCCGCATTTATATCGTTTCCGGCGACGCTTCCGAAGCCGCCGCCGTACAGTTGAAGCGTTGAAGCAGAGCTGAGCGTCAGCGCTCCGACCTTTCCGCCGAAGACCTCAAGCGCTCCGCCGTCGACGCTGATCGCGCTTATCGTGCCGTTTCCGACGCAGTCGCAGAGCGTCAGCTCACCGCCCGCCCCGACATTGACTCCGCCCGCAAGCGACTTTCCGCTCAGGCAGAGGAAGAGCTTCTGTCCGTCGGCTACCGTGAGATTTGCCGACAGATTGTCCGCGAGATAGATATAGGCGCTGCCGTCGGCATAGTTTATCTCTCCTGTGCCGTCATACTCGCTGAAGGACGCGGTCTCGTGACCATCATGACTGCAAATAACGCTTCCGCAGATATTGTGGCTCTGCCTCGACGGATCGTTTACTGTCAGCTCCACAACATTCGACATTCCCGCCCTGTAGCTCTTCGTCTCGGTAGACTTCGCGTAGAGATAGTATATACCCGGCTCGGTCAGGATCGTGCTCTCGTCGACCTTTGGGATGTATTCGCTGTCCTCGTAATCGGTATATCCGATAATACTCTTGTACGCGGTGCAGTAATACGTCACCTCGGCTTCTTCCTTAACGTCATCAATCAACAGGAGCGGGCGAATCCTTTCCTCAGTCGTGCACACGGACCTCGTGAGTGACAGAGTCGGCTCGGTATACGCCTTAGTGATGGTTCCGCCGATCGTGAATTCGTCCTCGCCCTCTCTGAGCTTGTACTTCTCCGCGGCTTCGCCGATGAGAGTGAGCTTCACGTATACTGTACGCTCGCCGACGTCGGGGGAATCGAATGTCTTCACGGCTTCGCAGTCTTTCCCCTCGGTAATCATTATCTCATTGCTTCCGTCGGTGAATATAAAGCTTGCGTGTATATCGTCAACGTCAGTCCTGCCGTTATAGTCGCGTTGGAGCTTCATGTGTCTGCTCGTATCGAACCAGATCACTGTGCGCGTGTCTTCGTCAGTGTCTTCACCGGGGGTGTAGATTCCACCGCCTCCGGTCGAACCGCCGGGATTATATATCCCGCCGCCAGTGCCGGAATCGCCGCCCGATTCACCGCCATCGCCGCCAATCGAACCATTTCCGCCGATCGTGACGCCCGAATCGCCGTCGGTCGAGCCGTTGCCGCCGATTGTGACGCCCGATTCGCCGCCTGCCGCACCGCCCGAAACGGTCACATCCGCATCCTCGGCGAACGCCGCCGTGGGCAGCGCCGACAGGCAGAGGACGGCTGACATAAGCAGACTCAGAACTCTTTTCTTCATTGATTTTTCTCCTTCTATTTTGAAGTTGCTTTTATACCTAACCAGCGAAATCCGCGGGAAAACGTATCATTGATCAATCAACCGCAGCTTTATCGCGGCGGTTTTCGCCTCGCTCCGGCGGCTGACGTTCAGCTTCGTCAGAATATGCCTGACGTGCGTCTTGACGGTCGGGAGCTTGATATTCAGAATCTCACCGATCTCGGCGTTGCTCCGATCCGCGCAGATCAGCCGCAGAACCTGCAACTCAGCCGATGTCAGCTCGTCATTTCGCGGCAGAGGCGGCTTCAGGAACTCCGGATAGCATGACGCCTGCATACGCACAGCGCTCATAAGACGTCTTCCCCATTTGCTGTCTTTGTTCCATTTCAGCGACTCGAGCATCGGAAGCAGCGCGCCGCCGTATATGCTTATCGTCCGGACGAACGAGAACTCCTCCGCGGTCTCAAGCGCCGCCGCGAGCCGCTCCTGCCAGTCCTTTCCGCCCTGACGATAGAGCGCGATGGCGTTGAGCACATCGAGGTGAATGCCGTCGATATGACGCTGACAGATCTCACAGTAAGGTCCGAGCGGCGCTAAGGTCAGCATTGCGCTCTCAGGCTTTCCGGCTGACAGTTCAACCATCGCCTGCGTCAGATACTGATAGCGCTTCATGACGTTCAGCCGCTGAGGGTCTTTCGGCGCTTTCTCACGATACCAGACCTCCGCCGCGTCACGGTCTCCGGTGTGAAGCGCTATGCGGCAAAGCATCGCGTCGATATTCGGAAGAAACCTTTTGTGTCCCTGCCTTGAAAAGCGCTCACGCAGAAGCTCTAATGTGTGCCGCGCGTCGTCGGCGTGTCCGGACACAAGCTGACTCCGGCTGAGCAGCCCGACCGTCGCGAACTCGATGTCGGGCGTGCCGCTCTGCTGAATCTCGTTGACCCGCGCCATCAGCGACAGCATCCGCGTCGAGATGTCCTCGCCCTTCTCGAATTTGCTCTCGGCGATCGCGCAGTCGGCGAGTCCGACGCCGTCCTTTCCGAGCACCGCCTCGACCGGAACGCGCAGCGTCTGGTAAAGCAAATCGTCGCGCCTGCTCCAAGCCGAGAAATCCTTTCCGCCGTTCATGACCGACGGCAGAGTGCTCGTCACCGAAAATGGCGAGAGCGAGATGTCCTTTGCGCGCAGAAGAGTGAATACCGCCGGAAAAGTCTCGGTCAGAGTCTCCGCGTTTCTCTGCGGGAGGGCGATGTCGAGCCACGCGAGGCGGCTGCGCGCCTGCTTTCCGGCGGCGTCCTGCCTTCCGCGCTGACGCGAGAAAGCCAGCAGCTCCCGATACCATCGCTCAGAGCCATCGAAATCCGCCGCCAGCGAGCACAGCATGCTCATCCCCTGCATCAGCGCCGGAGACGCGAGAACCTCGCTCTCGGGAAGCCCGCGGTAGTAGGTCTCCATCTCGCTGTAATGCCCCATTCCGGGGTGAAGCTCGGCATTGCGGATCAGCAGCTCCGAGACCTTCGAGTGGTCGCCGCCCTTTGTGTAGCAGTCGAGCGCGCCCGCGTAATCCTCCTTCAGCTCGTAGTAGAGTCCGCCGCGCCCGAAGAGCGCCGCCTGCTTTTCCGGCGTGTATTCCTGATCCATCTCCCAGAGGAGAAAGTCGCGGAACAGCGGTCGGAAGTGGAATCGCGACGGTTCGTCATGGCAGAGCATTGCGGTGCTGCCGATCAGCCACTCGAGCAGCTCCCCGGCGCGCGGGTTTCCGCTGACCACCCTCGCCATCTCGAGGTCAAAGCTCTCAAACGGCGCGAGCTCGAGCAGGAAGCGCCGCAGCGGCAGATCGAACCGCCGATAGATGTTCGCGTCAAAGTACATGAACACCTGACGCCGCGCCTGCGCCGCAATGTCAGAGCCGAACGGCTTTCCGCCCGACATGCACTGAGCAGCGATCACGACGCCGAGCGGATAGCCGGACGCTTCCTTCAGAAGAGCGTTTATATCGCTGTCAGACGCACTGACGCCGCGGGAATCGAAGAGTCTTCGAATATCGTTCCGGTCAAATGAAAGCTCCTCGGCGGTCAGCACGGTCATCAGCCCCGTGTACTGAAACGCCATCAGAAAGCCAGGCGGTGCTCCGCGTGAGAGCAGCACAAAATGGCGTTCCGGATTTATTCTTATAAGTTCGCAGAGCGCCTGTCTGTCCGGCTCTTCGCGCATGAGGTGGAGATCGTCGATAAGCAGGACATCACAGCCCTCCGACGACTCGGGAATCGCAAAATCCGGTGTGCCCGCGTTCAGACGCAGCACATTCCGCCCATCGAGCAGAGCGTCCGCGAGCGTCGTCTTTCCGAAGCCGCAGGGCGCGCTGAAAAAGAGCACGCGTCCGCCGCTCATGAACTTCTCAAAGCTCCGCCTGACAGTCGGTTTTATTATAATATTGTTATCGGGTCTGCCGGGCATCTGATCTCTCCTTCTTAAGG